>NZ_JBTVWW010000178.1:0-243 GCF_054819825.1 Desulfocurvus sp. DL1XJH-121 | reverse complement strand
AGAAACGGATCATTTAACATATACACACATCCTGAACGGGTTGAACAATAGAAAGGGGTCTTGGGCTTATGAATACAGAAACGCGCCGGGTGACAGACAAAAGGGAAAGGCCGCTCAGGGATCTTCGTATCTCTGTAACCGACCGCTGCAACTTCAGATGCACGTACTGTATGCCAGCCGAATTATTCGGACCGGATTATCCATTTTTACAAAAGACGGAATTGCTCTCCTTCGAGGAGCTTG
>NZ_JBTVWW010000177.1:0-244 GCF_054819825.1 Desulfocurvus sp. DL1XJH-121 | reverse complement strand
GACGCCGGCGACACCATCCAAGGCAACTTCGTCGAAACCTTCAAACAGGAGGCCGTCAGCCCGATGATGCTGGGCCTCAACGCGCTTGACTACGACGTCTGGGTGATGGGCAACCACGAATTCGACTTCGGTCTGCCTGTGCTGGCCACGCCGCTCAAACAGTTCAAGGGGGCGGCGCTCGCAGGCAATATCGT
The DNA here is from genome assembly GCF_054819825.1 of Desulfocurvus sp. DL1XJH-121. Classification (NCBI taxonomy): domain Bacteria; kingdom Pseudomonadati; phylum Thermodesulfobacteriota; class Desulfovibrionia; order Desulfovibrionales; family Desulfovibrionaceae; genus Desulfocurvus; species Desulfocurvus sp. DL1XJH-121. Next base: position 50 of record NZ_JBTVWW010000177.1, on the reverse strand, counting down.
CTGGGACAGCGGCAAACCCTACCTGCCCGCTTACACCATCGTTGAACGCC
>NZ_JBTVWW010000176.1:0-244 GCF_054819825.1 Desulfocurvus sp. DL1XJH-121 | reverse complement strand
AGATTGCAGATGACCCAAACCTTTCTGCTAGTTGCTGCATTTTTAAATTTATACTGTTTTCTTCTCCAACTATATTACATAGTGCTTCTATAAATTTTGATTTTCCTGTATCACCTTTTCCATAAAGTAATAATACTTTTTTTACTCTATTCCCTGTTATATTGGATAATGTTAATCCCGCATACTCTTGTAATACTTTTGTAATACCTTCGTTCCCTTCGCTTAGATCATCAATGAACTTGTC
>NZ_JBTVWW010000175.1:0-244 GCF_054819825.1 Desulfocurvus sp. DL1XJH-121 | reverse complement strand
CGTGATCAAAACATGAAGACCAACGACATTCCGGCTTGACGAGAGACACACATGCTCTGCACTCCCCTGCCCCCCTTGTGGGGCAAGGGCGTTACCGGACCAAAGATACTTTTGGATGAAACCAAGGCGTGTCGCCCCAGGAAGGCCGCGCGTGTCGGCGGGGCAGTGGCTTTGGCGGGGCTTCGCGATACGCCTCCGCGTCGCCCCGATGATTTGATTGGGCGAACGCCAGTCTGCTGTAACG
>NZ_JBTVWW010000174.1:0-244 GCF_054819825.1 Desulfocurvus sp. DL1XJH-121 | reverse complement strand
GAAGCACGAGCTGCTGCGCAACCCGCAAGGCCCCGTGCGTGGGAAACTCCAGACTGTAGGCCATGATCGCCGCTTCCGCCTCGTCGCACACCCGATTGGGATGCGACCCCCTGGGGCCGGGCAGCCGATCCAGCAGCCCCTGCGACCCATGCGTCTGGAAGTTGCGCCTGATCTCGTAGAACTGTTGCCGCGAATAGCCCATCACCTGGCAGGCTCGGCTCACATTGCCCAGTTCGGTCGCAAG
>NZ_JBTVWW010000173.1:0-245 GCF_054819825.1 Desulfocurvus sp. DL1XJH-121 | reverse complement strand
CGAAGAGGAAGGCGCGCAGGTGCTGCTGTGTTCCGAGATCGGTTCCGAAGGCCGCAACTTCCAGTTCGCCAGCCAACTGGTGATGTTCGATCTGCCGTTCAACCCGGATCTGCTGGAACAGCGCATCGGCCGTCTGGACCGTATCGGCCAGATGCACGATATCCAAATCATGGTGCCTTACCTGGAGCACACCGCACAGGCGGTGCTGGGCCGCTGGTTCCACGAAGGGCTCGACGCCTTCGAAC
>NZ_JBTVWW010000172.1:0-245 GCF_054819825.1 Desulfocurvus sp. DL1XJH-121 | reverse complement strand
CGTTTTTTGAAACGGGAAAAATGGATGAAGCTTGGCAGGCTCAATGGATTGGCAATTATAATCAAGATCTTCAAAATACTCTCTTTAAAAAAGTAGTTACGATTAAAAAGCCGCTAAAATCGGCACGATTATATATTACCGGTCTAGGACTATATGAAACTTACATTGATAAGCGCAAAGTTAGCAATGAATATTTAACTCCAGGAGTAACTGCTTATGACAAATTAGTGCAGGTACAGACTTAC
>NZ_JBTVWW010000171.1:0-245 GCF_054819825.1 Desulfocurvus sp. DL1XJH-121 | reverse complement strand
CAGTGTGCGTGGTCACCGAACCATGAATTTGCCGGTTCCGGTTGTCGGCGCCAAAATGTGAGCGCCGTGAGAACCGCTTTGAGGTCACTTGCTCAATATATGCCGTCCATATTTCCCCCGAGATGAATGGCGGTTTGAATTCCTGCTAAACCGCCACCTCATTCCATCCTTCAAGACCGTTATCCCTCGCATGTCTTTTTGATTTTTTTTGGGTGTCATACCAAAAATCACGTAACCTACTTTCA
>NZ_JBTVWW010000170.1:0-246 GCF_054819825.1 Desulfocurvus sp. DL1XJH-121 | reverse complement strand
GAAAAATGCGCGGGTAAAAAAGTGCGGCAAACTCTAACAATGACGGGGGTTTTGGGCAAGGCGGCAATTTATGCTAGATTCCTCGTTTTTCGGGCCTGCAGGCCCGTCCCAGCGGCCTTCGACCGTCTGCCGCGGGTTCTGTTCCCTGCCCCACCAATTCCTTCCGGCCAGGTCCAGTTCGAACCGGGCCGCTCTAGCTGGAGACCCCGATGGCGCTTGAACGCTCCGACGTGGAAAAGATCGCCC
>NZ_JBTVWW010000017.1:0-80534 GCF_054819825.1 Desulfocurvus sp. DL1XJH-121 | reverse complement strand
ACGTGCTCAACGAGGACGTGCTGCCGCACTTCGAGGCCCACGGCGCCGGGATCGAGACGGTGCTCTCGGACAACGGGTGGGAGTTCTGCGGCAGGCCGGACAGGCATCCGTACGAACTCTTCCTGCAACTGGAGGGCATCGCGCACCGCACCACCAAGGTGCGCAGGCCCCAGAGCAACGGCTTTGTGGAACGCCTGCACAGGACGCTCCTGGACGAGCATTTCCGCATCAAGGGCCGCCAGAAGTGGTACGAGTCGGTGGAGGAGATGCAGGCCGACCTGGACGAGTACCTGCGCGGCTACAACCACGAGCGCACGCACCAGGGCCGAAACATGAACGGCAGGACCCCGAACCAGGCCTTCCTGGACGGCCTGCCCAAGCCGGAGAAGCACAAGGAAAAGGCGGCCGAGGCGGCCGCCTAGAAATCACCCCGCCAGGGGCGGCAGTGTCAGGTGAATACTATCTCTGTACAGGCAAATACTATTTTTATATAAACAATCTGTACTTTTATAAAAGTCGACCTTGTTCTGGCTTAGTATACAAAGAAAAATTATAAATTTTTCTTTGTATACTAACACCTCCAGGAGCAACTTTTTTAATGGTTTTAGTTTCAACGGTAGCAGAAAACTCTATCCCTTCAAAATATTCTAAAGATTTGTCATTCATTTCTCTTAAAAAATTAATGTCTGTAATTTCTGCCCAATATTCCTTTCCATCGATAAGAAACCTCCACTTCGTTCTTAAAGCAGAAGGATAAATTACAGAAACTATCTTATCATCAATTTCCACATTTGTTTCATCTTCAGGTTGCTCAACAAAAGCAGGGCGATCTTCCTTTCTTATTCTATATTTTTCTCCACCAACCATTTCAATATCAACATAATCCATACCTTCAGAACATAAAAATAGCGTTAAATCATCTAATCCTTTTCTAAACTTACGATCATTTATTAATTGAATAAGTGCACTTTTTATATTTTGTCCAATTTCCATGTCTGATATTTTTTTAAGAATCTCTTCCCTTTTTCCACCAGCCCGCTTAATCAAATCAAGAATTTTTAAATATAATCTTGGGACCATTACTGACACACCAGCAGCCGTCCAGACGACATTTTGCAACAACTCAGCATATATATTTATAGCCTGAGCAGCCTCTTGATTGTCAATTAGAAGCTGGATTAACGAACTAAGTCCACCTTCTCTCTCACCTCGGATTTGTATCTTAGGACCGACACCACAAACGATCTTATGTGCCTTTCTAAAAGAAGAACTAAAGCCTATTAAAGAAGTGGCATATAACTCAGCGTCAAACGTATGCCGTGCCAATGCTTCCCCATCGTAATGGAGACGCATTTCGCTCGGAATTCCATCTGAAAATTCATCGATCACAAGCCGACCTTGCACTTTCATACCCTCCAAACTTCTTCTATTGTCAAACATAAAATTTTGCTATTTGTTATATCCCTAATTCTATTCTTCAATCTTGCCAACCTGATATTTTACATAAACAACATTTCCATCAATCATATTATCCCACTAGGAGTCCTCCTACTTTCCCCTGTCCAGGCTTTGGTCTACACTCGCTCCATGCCAGACAACACTTCCCGGCCCGCCAAGCGGCCCATCCGCGTCATGCCCCCGGAGCTCCAGAACCAGATCGCCGCAGGCGAGGTGGTGGAGCGTCCGTCCTCGGTGCTCAAGGAACTGGTGGAGAACAGCCTCGACGCCGGGGCCGCGTCCGTCACCGCGCGCATCGAACAGGGCGGGCAGGCCCTGGTGGAGGTCCAGGACGACGGATGGGGCATGGAGCCCGAGGAGATGGAGCTGGCGCTCACGCGCCACGCCACCAGCAAGGTCACGGACATCCACGAGCTGTCCACCATCCAGAGCTTCGGGTTCCGGGGCGAGGCCCTGCCCTCCATAGCCTCGGTGTCGCGCCTGACCATGGTTTCCGCGCCCCAGGGGGCGGACGTGGCCAATTCCCTGGAGGTGGAGCACGGGCGCATCGTCTCGCGCGGCCCGGCCGCCCTGCCCCGGGGCACGCGCATCAGCGTGCGCGACCTGTTCCTCAACGTCCCGGCGCGCCTCAAGTTCCTCAAGGCCCAGGCCACGGAGTCCCGGCGCTGCCAGGAGGCCTTCTTCCGCCTGGCCCTGACCCGCCTGGACGCCTCCCTGGCCCTGGAGTCCGGAGGGCGCACGGTCTACGATTTCGAGGCCGGGGAGGACCTGGCCGCGCGCCTGGGCCGGGCCTGGCCCCCGGCCGTGGCCCAGGGCCTCAGACCCTTCGACCTGCAAAGCGAGGACATCCGCGTGCACGGCGTGGCCGGGGACCCGCAGGCCGCCCAGGGCCGCGCCGACCGCATCCTGCTTTTCGTGAACCGCCGCCCGGTGCAGGACAAGATGCTCCTGGCCGCGGTGCGCGAGGCCTACGCGGGCCGCCTGCTGTCCCGGGAATATCCCCAGGCCGTGGTCTTCGTGGAGCTGCCTCCGGAGATGGTGGACGTCAACGTGCACCCGGCCAAGAGCGAGGTGCGCTTCAGGGGCGAACGCCTGGTGTTCTCGGCCGTGCGCCGGGGCCTGCTCTCGGCCCTGGACCGGGGCCCGGCGGCCGCGCCCCGCCCGGCGTCGTCCCCAACGGGGATGCCTCCGCGCAACCCCCTGGGGGCCGCGGGGGGCGCGAGCATGCCGTCCAAGTACCTGACGCGGCCCGGGTTCGACACCTACGCGGAATACAGGCGCGTCACCGAGCGCGACCTGCCCCTGGGCATGGCCCCCGGTCCGCGCGGCGGCCTCGGCCCGGGCGCGGGCGAAGTGCGCAGCCCGGCCCCCGGCCAGGCTCCCGTCACGGCGGCGGACATCCCCGAGGCGAACGGCGCGGACGGCCCCGAGACCTATCTGGGCCAGCTCGGGCACACCTACCTCATCCTGCGCGGGGAGGACGGCACCCTGTCCCTCATCGACCAGCACGCGGCCCACGAGCGGGTCCTGTTCCATTCCTTCGAGCGCGCCGGGCAACGCGGGGACAGCCAGCCCCTGGCCGTGCCCATGGAGATGCCCCTGCACCCCAGCGAGGCCGAACGCCTGCTGGAGCTGGGCGACGCCCTGCGCGCCCTGGGCTTCGAGGTGCGCACCCCCCAGCCCGGGGCCATGGCCGTGCACGCCATCCCGCCGCTGCTCACGGCGGCCAGGGCCCGGGACTACCTGCGCGCCGCTGTCAGCGGCCAGGCCAAGAGCGTGCAGGACCTCTGGGCGCTGATGTCCTGCAAGGCGGCCATCAAGGCCGGGCAGGTCCTGGCCCGGGACGAGGCCCTGGCCCTGCTCTCCTCCTGGCGCGCCACCCCGGGCAAGGACTACTGCCCCCACGGCAGGCCCGTGCGCGTGTCCTGGTCGCGCTCGGATCTGGAACGCCTCTTCAAGCGCAAAATCTAACAAACCGTTGAAAAACAGCGAGCTGCGGCGTTGCTGCGGAGAATGCAAACCCTCGCGTATTGGAATACGCGTCGGGCTTGCATTCTCCTTGCGCCTTGCATCTCACTATTTTTGAACGGTTTGTTGGCCTCAAGCATCCGGTTTCCCTTGCACAAAGCGCGCGCCTGGGGCTATATCCCTATCAAGCCCCAGTAATTCGGACGTCCGCTCGCGGGCGGTCCGGCAAGGACCCTGCAACCGCCCGCCTTGCGCGGGCCGGACAAGGAGCGTCCCGTGCGACTCAGCGTGCAGCTTTCCGGGTACAAGGACGAGGTGGTGGTTTCGGCGTTGCCCCGCGCCTTTCTGGCCAAGGTGGTGCGCCACTGCTACGGCAAGAACAACACCCCCTATTTCGCGCACAACTGCTTCAAGGGCGTTCTCTATTTCGACGAGGGCCTGTGCCGGAAATTCGCCCAGGCCACGGGCTACGACTGGAAGGGCTGGTGGGAGGAGGACCGCTTCCACCACCGCACGGCCTACGTACTGGACGAAAGCCTGACCGTGCGCGTCCTGGCGGACGGGGAGGAGGTCCAGGAACTCGCGCCCCTGAAGCTGGCCACGGCCGAGACCCCGGTGCGCCCGGCGGCCTTGCTGCCCGAGGTGGCGGACCACGAGGTGCTGGTGCTCATGGGCAGCATGGACAAGGGCGAGGCCGTGTGGACCCTGGAGGGCTTTTCCGGGGACTTCAACCCCGCGCGCCTGTCCGTGGCCGTGGAGACCTTCGCGGGCTTCGGCCTGGAGGACCGGCTCGTCACGGGCCTGTCCTACGGCGGCGCGAACCTCGTCCCCGGCCCGGAAGCCAGCAAGGGCAAACGCATGATCGAACCCGCCCTCATCTCCCCGGACGGCGCGGACTGGGACCTGGACGACATCATCGCGGGCCTGCCCGAGGACCTGCCGCCCCAGGAAGGCTGATCAGCTAAAAAGGCCGCGTCCCATAAGGGACGCGGCCTCTCCATTTTCTTTATCCCAAGCCCTTATAAGTATGGGTAGGGCTGCGACAGATAATTCTGCACGTAATCCCTGGCCGCGTCCTCCAGGCTCATGAACTCCACCGGGCAGCCGGCGGCCGCGAGCTTGTCCATCGTCGCCTCGGTGAAATACTGGTATTTGCCGCGCAGGGCCTCGGGCATCTCGATGTAGTGGATGTCCTCGGGCACGTTCATGGCCGCGAACACCGAGCGCGCCAGGTCGTTCCAGGTTCGCGCGGAGCCCGTGCCCACGTTGAACAGGCCGCCCACGTCCGGATTGTCCAGCAGCCACCACATCACGTCCACGCAGTCCTTGACGTACACGAAGTCGCGCTTCTGGCCGCCGTCGGGATAGTCCGGATGGTAGGACTTGAACAGGCGCATGGAGCCGGTCTCCCCGATCTGCGAGTAGGCCTTGCAGATCACGCTCATCATGTCGCCCTTGTGGTATTCGTTGGGCCCGAAGACGTTGAAGAACTTCAGGCTGGCCAGCCGCCCCATGCACCCGGCGCGCAGGGCCCAGAGGTCGAACAGCTGCTTGGAATAGCCGTACATGTTCAGGGGCCGCAGCGCGCCCACCGCGTCCTCGTCGTCCGCGAAGCCTCTCGCCCCGTCGCCGTAGGTGGCCGCGCTGGAGGCGTTGATGAAGCGCGCCCCGTGCTCCAGGCACCAGGTGGCCAGGGCCACGGAATAGCGGTAGTTGTTCTCCATCAGGAAGTCGGCGTCCAGCTCCGTGGTGGAGGAGCAGGCGCCCATGTGGGTGACGCTGTGCACCTCGAAGGGCAGCTCGTCGTGCAGGATCATGTCCAGGAAATCGTCGCGGTGGAAATAGTCCACGTAGCGGCGGTTCACGAGGTTCTTCCACTTCTCGGTGCTGGCCAGGTTGTCCACCACCACCACGTCGTCCACGCCCATCTCGTTGAGCTTCCAGACAAAGGCGCTGCCGATGAACCCGGCCCCGCCGGTCACGATATGCATAGACTCTCCCGTTGGTTGCGTTGTACCGCCCCGCGCAGGACCAGAGGCGCGCGGACGCCCCCTCATACACCGCCGCGCCAAGGAGGGCAACGCGCCGCGCGCGGGCCGCGCCCCGGGCCAAGGCAAACATTCTTGTCAATATCGCAAAAACATGCCTCCGACCTCTTGTGCATGGGTCGGATATTTACTATTTCGCCAAGTCTCCGGAGGAAACCATGTTAGCTATTCTCGACTACAAGGCGGGCAACCAGACCAGCGTGCTGCGAGCCCTGACGAGCCTGTCCGTGCCCTGCGAAATCACGGCCGATCCGGCGCGCATCGCCGCTGCCGCCGGCATCGTGTTCCCGGGCGTGGGCGCGGCGGGCCAGGCCATGGGCAACCTCACGGCCAACGGCCTGGACAAGGTCCTGGCGGACCAGGTGGCCGCGGGCAAGCCGCTGCTGGGCATCTGCGTGGGCTGCCAGATCATGCTGGACTACAGCTCGGAAAACGACACCACCACCCTGGGCATCGTGCCCGGCGAATGCCGCCTGTTCAACCCCGGCCTCACCGACGAGGACGGCCGCCCCATCCGCGTGCCGCACATGGGCTGGAACAGCGTGGAGCTCAAGGACCCGGCGGACCGCCTGTTCCAGGGCATCGCCCCGGGCTCGGAGTTCTATTTCGTGCACAGCTACTACCCGGCCCCGGCCGGGGAATACGTGCTGGGCGCCACCACCTACGGCATGGAGTTCTGCTCCTACCACGGACGCGAGGGCCTCTGGGCCGTGCAGTTCCACCCCGAGAAGAGCGGACGGCCGGGCCTGGCCCTGCTGAAAAACTTCGCCGACTACTGCAAGGAGGCCGCCGATGCTCAGTAAACGGGTCATCCCCTGCCTGGACGTGCGCGACGGCCGCCTGACCAAGGGCATCAAGTTCAAGGGCAACGTGGACATCGGCGACCCCGTTCAGACCGCCCGCGTGTACTACGAGGAAGGCGCGGACGAACTGGTGTTCTACGACATCACCGCCTCCCACGAGCACCGGGGCATCATGCTGAACGTGGTGGAGGAGGTGGCCAAGCAAATCTTCATTCCCTTTTCCGTGGGCGGCGGCGTGAACACGGTGGAGGAGATGCGCGCCGTGCTCCTGGCGGGCGCGGAAAAGGTCTCCATCAACTCCCCGGCCGTGAAGAACCCGGACCTCATCAGCCAGGGCGCGGCGGCCTTCGGGTCCCAGGCCGTGGTGGTGGGCATGGACGTGCTGGCGGTGGACAAGTCCGAGGCCTGCCCCTCGGGATACGAGATCGTGATCCACGGCGGCCGCCAGCGCATGGGCCTGGACGCCCTGCAATGGGCCAAGACCGTGGAGGCCCTGGGCGCGGGCGAGCTGTGCATCAACTCCATCGACGCCGACGGCACCAAGGACGGCTACGAGCTGAAGCTCACGCGCATGATCTGCGACGCCGTGAGCATCCCGGTCATCGCCTCGGGCGGCGCGGGCACGCCCGACCACATGGCCGACGCCTGCCTGGAGGGCGGGGCCAGCGCGGCGCTCATCGCCTCCATCGTGCACTACGGCGAATACTCCATCCGCGACTGCAAGAACGTGATGAAGGCCCGGGGCGTGAAGGTCCGCGAGATCTGGTAGTCCTCCCCGGTCCGCCCGAATCCATCCAGGCCCCCGGCTCGCGCCGGGGGCCTTTTTTGCGTCCGCGCCCCAGGCGCGTGTCCCGGACCATGCGGGCGCATTTTGCGCCCGACAGCATCAAAAATAGGCGCAAAGGTCGCCATCGCCCCGCTTTGTGAAGCGATCAATACACCGAAATAAATAACTTTTTCAGTCGAGCACGGCATTTGCTTCTCCCTGGTCGAAACCAAGACTAACAAACCAAGGAGACAGACATGAAACTCGCCATCAGCAGCACGGGCCCGGACCTGGACAGCCCCATGGATCCACGCTTCGGACGCGCGGCGGCCTATGTGCTCTACGACACCGACACCGGCGACCTCACGGTCCTGGACAACGGCGGCAACTCCACCCTGGGCCAGGGCGCGGGCATCCAGTCCGCCCAGGCCGTGGTCAACGCTGGCGTGGACGCCGTGGTCACGGGCCGCGTGGGTCTCAACGCCCAGGCGGCCCTGAACCAGGCCGGGGTGCGCATCATCACGGTCAACGCCGCCACGGTGCGCGACGCCGTGGCCCAGGCCCAGAACGCGCCCCAGGACTCCCAGCCCCAGCAGGCCCCCTACGGCGCGGGCATGGGGCAGAACATGGGCCGAGGCATGGGCATGGGGCCCGGCATGGGCATGGGCCGTGGACGTGGCGGCGGCGGTCGCGGCATGGGCGGCGGAGGCCGTGGCATGGGCCGAGGCCGCAGCTAGCCGCACGACAGGCAACTGATTTTCAGGCCGCCCCGCGATACGCGGGGTGGCCTGCCAGAGCAGGGAGACGAGAGCATGAAAGACATCGCCATCATCCGGTGCGAAAAGAACGAACAGCGCTGCCCCCTGACCTCCTGTCTGAAGTGCGCCGAAGCCGGGACCCAGGGCTTCGCCGTGCACGGAGAGCCCTGCCGCGTGCGCGGCGTGTTCACCTGCCGGGGAGAGGACACGGACGTGGCCCTGCTGGCCGCCGTCCTCAAGGCCAAGGGTGCCGAGGCCGTGCACCTGCCCACCTGCGTCTTCGCCTCCAAGCAGGACGGGGCCTGGACCATGGGCGGCGGGTTCTGCCAGCGCGTGGACGAGCTCGTGGCGGCCGTGCGCAACGAGGGCCTGGACTGCGTGCTGGGCACGGCCCACCTGCCCGAGGGCTACGCCCCCGCCCTGGAGAATTGAATCCCAAAAAAAACGCAAGACCCCGCCCCGCTTCGTGCGGGACGGGGCCTTGCGGCGTGGAAAGAATCCGGCCTATTTCGCGCGGTACTCCCCGCTCTTGCCCCCGGTCTTGGACAACAGGCGGCAGCCGTCGATGACGATGTCCTTCTGCACGGCCTTGCACATGTCGTAGATGGTCAGGGCCGCCACCTGCGCGGCGGTCAGCGCCTCCATCTCCACGCCCGTGACCCCGGTGGTGCGGGCCTCGGCCTCCACGCGGATGGAATTCGAGGCCTCATCCGGAAAGAAGCGCACGTCCACGTAGGACAGGGGCAGGGGATGGCACATGGGGATCAGCTGGTGGGTGCTCTTGGCCGCCAGGACGCCGGCCACCTTGGCCGTGCCCAGGGCGTCGCCCTTGGGCAGCGCCCCGCCCACGAGCAGGGAATAGGTCTCCGGGGCCAGGCGCACCACGGTCTCGGCCACGGCAACCCGTTTGGTGGGGGTCTTGTCCCCCACGTCCACCATGCGGGCGTCGCCCGCCTCGTCCACGTGCGTCAGCTTGCCCATACGCGCTAGTCCCCCATGGCCTTGTCACGGGCCTTCTTGAAGAAAGACTTGGCCTTGTTCTTGAGCTTGCCCTCCTCCAGGGAGGCAAACTCCTTGAGCAACTCCTCCTGCTTCTTGGACAGGGAGGTGGGTATGCGCACCAGGACCTCGATGAGCAGATCCCCGGCGCCCCGGCCGTTGACCAGGGGCATGCCCATGCCGCGCAGCCGGAAGACCTCGCCGCTCTGGGTGCCCTTGGGCACGGACAGAGGCGCGGGATCGTCCAGGGTGGGCACCTCCACGGTCACGCCCAGGGCCGCCTGCACCATGTCGATCTCCACGGTGTGGATCAGGTCCTGGCCCTGGCGGCGGAAGGTCTTGTCCTCGTCCACGTAGAGGACCACGTACAGGTCCCCGGCGGGGCCGCCCAGGGTCCCGGGCTCGCCCTCGCCGCGCAGGCGCAGGCGGGAGCCGTTGTCCACGCCCGCGGGGATGCGCACGGACAGCTCGCGCGTCTCCTGCACGATGCCCTCGCCGCGGCAGCGGGCGCAGGGATGGGCGATGACCGTGCCCCGGCCCCGGCACACCGGGCAGGGCGTGGCCATGCGGAAGAATCCCTGGGACTGGATGACCTGGCCGCTGCCGCCGCACTGGCGGCAGGTCTCGGGCTGGGTGCCGGGCTCGGCGCCGCTGCCCCCGCAGTCGGGGCAGGTGGCCTTGCGCGGAATCTTGAGGCTGACCTCGTCGCCCTTGGCGGCCTGGGCGAAGGTGATGCGCAGATTGTAGCGCAGGTCCGCCCCCTGGGTGGGACGCGGGCCCCGCGAAGCGGAACCGAACCCGAACAGGTCCCCGAAGATATCGGAGAAGGAGCTGAACACGTCCTCCGCGTTGGAGAACCCGTGGAAGCCGTTGCCCTGCACGCCCTCGTGGCCGAAGCGGTCGTAGCGGGCGCGCTTGTCCGCGTCGCGCAGGACCTCGTAGGCCTCGGCGGCCTCCTTGAACTTCTCCTCGGCCTCGGCGTCATCCGGGTTGCGGTCCGGATGGTACTGCATGGCCTTCTTGCGATAGGCGCTCTTGAGCTCGTCCTCGGCCGCGTCCCGCGACACGCCCAGGACTTCGTAGTAATCTCTGCGTTCCATGACCTATTCTTCGGGCTGGCTGAATCCGACCTCGGTCAACTCGTCAGCGGGCAGCACCTTCCGGGCGGCGATCTCGCGCAGGGAGGTCACGGCCTCCTTGTTCTTGCAGACCACCAGGGGTTCGTAGCCCTCGCGGTACTGCTTGACGCGCTTGATGCCCATCTGGACGATAAGGAAACGGTTGTTGACCTGCTCGAGGCAGTCTTCGACGGTGATTCTGGCCATTTCAGATACTCCGTGATGCACGAATGTTGGCCCGCGCACGCGGCGCGGGACGATAATCTACTGGGCGGACGCCCCCTCCCGCGCGGGAGGAAGCTGGCCCTGAAGGTCCTTGAACAGCCGATTGTCCACGGGGTAGTACAGCGTCTCCCCGTCCCTGGCGGCCCAGCAGCGCCCCGGGGGCAGCCCCGGGTCCACGAAAAACAGCAGCCGGAGGACATCGCGCCCGGCTGCGTCGAGCAGCCCCAGGCGCATGGCCTCCTGGGCCGAAGCCGGAAGCTCGCCAACGGGGCCGTATTCGTACTGCAAGTCAGTAAGACGCCACAGCCGCATGTCAATACCCGTGAGGGGAATACCCTCCGGCCCGCGCCAAGTCCCGTCCCGCCTCTCGGCCAGGAGCTGCCTGCCGCCGCCGGAAAGCACGAGCCGCCGCACGCGCCCCAGATCCAGGGTCACCAGGCGGCGGTCGACCAACGAAAAAGCATTCTTGTCTAATTTCTCCACCGGCCCCCGGTCAAGGAAAAAAAACGCCTCCTGCCGCGAGGACCGCGCCAGCCAGCGCCCTTCACCGTTCGGGGGACGCCAGAATTTGAGCCACTGCTCGCCCCCGCCGCGCAGGCGCATGGCCAGGGCCAGGTCCGGGACGCGGCCCTCCTCCGGCGGCGCCGAGGCCAGGCCCTGGGCGCGCAGGGAACAGGCCTCGTGCAGCCAGAGGCTCATGGTTTCCCCTCGCACGCGCGAGGCGGCCATGCGCTCCGGGCGCACCAGGGCGAAGCCGTCGCCCTGGCGCTTGACCTCCCAGGCCTCGTCCATGGATTCCAGGCGGGCCAGTTCGACCTTGCCGGGGTCGGCGGTGAGCAGGCGCAGGTCCAGGTATTCCCAGGGCCCGCGCGACAGCACGTCCACGTAGTCCCGGCTCAGGACCACGTAGCCCGCGCCATCCCCGCGGCCGGTCACGCGGGCGTACACGCCCAGGCCCGTTCCGTCGTCCCCGCCGATCTCGATGCGCCCCCAGCCCTCCAGCGTCACCGCGGCCCGGGGCGTGAAATCCACGGGGGCCACCCCACCGCCGAGGCGGCGGATGGGCCTGTTCAGGGCCAGGAACTCCAGCACGTCCACCACTTTGGCCGCGTCGGCCAGGGGCGCGCCCACCTGCATGGGGGAGCGCACCCGCCAGCCCCCCGCCGCGTGCTCCAGGGTGAAGGCCCCGTCGGGCCCCTCCAGCACGATGCGGTCCGCGGCCGCAGCGGTGAACGCGGGCCAATCCGGCCCCGCGTTCCTGCCGGCCCCGCCGCGCGTGAAGAACACGCCCGAAACCAGCCCCAGGCCCATGGCCAGGACCACGACCAGGGCGAGACGGCCCTGGCCTGTTGCTACGCGGCGCGGAGTGAGGCTGGTCATGGGAAACGCTCCGGGGCGGGTCGGCCGGGGGGCCGATGCAGGCTTCCTGGACGGGGGGCGGGAAAAAATCACACCCCCAAGGATGCCCGAGGCTATGCTCCAACTCCCCGAACTGTCAAGAAACAGCGCCCGGGCACAGCCTCGCGTGCCCCGAGCGCGCCGGGCGAAGCCCGCACACGGACGTTGCGCCCGGGCCCGGGTTCCAGTACAGATGCGCCCACGAACAGCCCGGGGCAAGGCCCTCGGGCACGGAGGATTTCCATGTCCCAGAGGGGCAAACTCAGCTACGCGCAGAAACAGTGCCTGGGCGCCGTGGGCAAGCTCATGCAGCAGACCGCCATGATCCATCCCGGCGCGCGCATCGGCGTGGCCGCGTCCGGCGGGGTGGACAGCTGGCTGATGCTCAAGATCCTGACCATGCGCCAGCGCATCGTGCCCTTCCCCTTCGAGCTCATGGTCCTGCACCTGAACCCCGGGTTCGATTCCGCGGACCACGCGCCGCTGACGCGCTGGCTGGCGGACAACGGGGTGGCCGGGCACGTGGAGCTCACGGACCACGGCCCCCGCGCCCACAGCGACGAGAACCGCACCAAATCGCCCTGCTTCTATTGCGCGCGCCTGAGGCGCAAGCGGCTCTTCGAGCTCTGCCACCAATACGGTCTGACCCACCTGGCCATGGCCCACACGGCCGACGATCTCATGTCCACCTTCTTCATGAACCTCTTCGAGACGGGCAAGGTCTACGGCATGTCCATGCGCGAAGAGTTCTTCGGAGGGCAGATGACCATGATCCGGCCGCTCATGTACCTGGAAAAGAAGACGGTCATCAAGGCGGCCCGGGATTTCGGCCTGCCCGTGTGGAAGAACTCCTGCCCCAGCGCGGGAACCACCAGGCGCACCCAGACCGAGGACTGGCTGGCCGAACGCTTCGCGGGAAACGAACGCATCAAACGCAATGTATTGAAGGGCCTGCAGCGCTGGCAGCTTGACATTACCTTGAACAACCAATAGGTTTCGGGAAATTAGGGCGTTTCCCGAACAACACCCTTGCAACATTCTGAAAAGTCAGGTCTTTCTCGACAATCATGCTTTCAAGGAAATATCACATCGTCGTCTTCAGGGGCAACGAGGGCTGCTCGCGAAAGTTCCTGTTCCGGGGCTGGTTCCTAGCCCTGCTTCTCCTGCTGGGCCTGGGAGCGATCGGGAGCAACGTCTTTTTCTGGAAGTATTTCAGCGGGTACAAGTCCATGGAGAACGCCCTGGACGAGTCCCGCAAGACCGTCCAGGACCAGCGCACCCAACTCTTGTCCCTGACCTCCAAGCTCAAGGTCCTGCAAAAGGACATCCTGCGCGTGCGCGACTTCGACTCCAAGCTGCGCGTGATGATCAACATCGACCAGGACCAGCGCGGCGGAGCCTCCCTGGGCGGCGGCGAACCCGCCGACTTCACGGATAACTACCTGCCCCTGCACCGCCAGGAAATCCTGGCCCGCAAGATGCACAGCTTCCTCAACCAGCTGAACACCGAGACCCGGCTGGAGGAGATCAAGCAGCAGGACCTGATGCGGGTCATCCATTCCAACAAGGAACTCTGGGCCTCCACCCCGAGCATCTGGCCCACCCAAGGCTGGGTCTCCTCGGCCTTCGGCTACCGCACTTCGCCTTTCACCATGCAGCGTGAATTCCACAAGGGCCTGGACATCTCGGCGCCCAAGGGGACGCCCATATACGCCCCGGCCAAGGGCAAGGTGACCTTCGCGGGCCGCGAAAACGGATACGGCGTCACCCTCACCGTGGACCACGGCACGGGCATCACCACCCGCTACGGACACCTGCACTCCTTCGCCGTGAAAAACGGCCAGAAGGTCACGCGCGGCCAGCTCGTAGCCTATGTGGGCAACACCGGGCGCAGCACCGGCCCGCACCTGCACTACGAGGTGCGGCTCAACGGCGTGCCCGTGAACCCCATGCGCTACATCCTGAACTGACGCCCGGACCCATGCCCGGACCAGAAGGGACCATCGGACCACCAGCCCTCTTGCCGGCCCTTTCACGCGCAAGAGGGCTTTTTACGTTGCGGGACACGCCATGAACCACGCCAACACCACCAGCGCCCCATGTGCGGCATAGCCGGATTCTGGGGCCCCGCCCGCCCGGCGGACGACTTTCCCGGCATCCTCGGGGCCATGAACCAGGCCATGCCCTGGCGCGGCCCCGACGCCAGGGGGACCTACGCCGACTCCGAGGCCGGGCTGGGCCTGGCCCATGTGCGCCTGTCCATCCTGGACCTTTCCCCGGCCGGGGCGCAGCCCATGGCCACGGCGGACGGCCGCTTCGTGCTGGCCTACAACGGCGAAGCCTACGACTACATGGACCTGCGCGCGGACCTGGACGCCCGGGGCCTGGCCCCGGAAGACGGCTGGCGCGGGCATTCGGACACCGAGGTCATCCTCCAGGGCGCGCGGACCCTGGGCCTGGAGGCGACCCTGGAGCGCCTGCGGGGCATGTTCGCCCTGGCCCTGTGGGACAGGGACCGGCGGACCCTGACCCTGGCCCGGGACCGCCTGGGCATCAAGCCCCTGTACTACGGATTCGCTGGCCCGACCCTGCTCTTCGGCTCCACCCTGGCCCCGCTGAAGCGGCATCCGGACTGGCGGGGCGGCGTGGACCGGGGGGCCCTGCGCCAGTATCTGCGCACCCTGTACGTGCCCGAGCCCTGGACCATCCACGAGAACCTGCGCAAGCTGGAGCCCGGCGCGGTGCTGACCGTCGCGGAACGCGACATCG
This sequence comes from Desulfocurvus sp. DL1XJH-121, assembly GCF_054819825.1. NCBI lineage: Bacteria > Pseudomonadati > Thermodesulfobacteriota > Desulfovibrionia > Desulfovibrionales > Desulfovibrionaceae > Desulfocurvus > Desulfocurvus sp. DL1XJH-121. Next base: position 66,224 of record NZ_JBTVWW010000017.1, on the reverse strand, counting down.
CGGCCCGGACCCTGCCCGAACCCGCGCGGTGGTGGTCCGTGAACCAGGCCGTGGAACGGGCCCTGGCCGCGCCGTTCACGGGCGACGAGGCCCAGGCCGAGGACGAGCTGGAACGCCTGCTCACCGAGGCCGTGGCCCTGCGCACCGTGTCCGACGTGCCCCTGGGCGCGTTCCTCTCCGGGGGCATCGATTCCTCCACCGTCGCGGCGCTGTTGCAAAAGGTCTCCTCCGGGCCGGTGAAGACCTTCACCATCGGCTTCGCCGAGGCGGGCTACGACGAGGCCGCCCACGCCGAGGCCGTGGCCCGGCACCTGGGCACGGACCACACCACCCTGCGCCTGACCCCGCGGGACGCCCTGGACGTCATCCCGCTGATCCCCCGCTTCTACGACGAGCCCTTTGCCGACGCCTCGCAGATCCCCACCTACCTGGTCTCCAGGCTGGCCCGGGAGCAGGTCACGGTGGCCCTGTCCGGGGACGGCGGGGACGAACTCTTCGGCGGCTACAACCGCTATCTCCTTGCCCCGCGCATCTGGAACCGCGCCGGACGCCTGCCCCTGGGCCTGCGCCGGGCCCTGGCCAGGGCCCTGGGCGACGGGGCCGTGCGCGTCCTGAGCATGGCCTACGCGGCGGCCTCGCGCCTGCTGCCCCGGGAAAAGCGCCAGCTCATCTTCCGCGACAAGCTCCAGAAGCTGGCCGCCTCCCTGCCCGCGGCCACGCGCGAGGAATTCTTCCACAACCTGGCCTCCTACTGGGTGCGCCCCGGGGAACTGGTCAGCGGCGGCGAGGAACGCGCCACGCGCTTCAACGACCCCGGTTCCTGGCCCGCCTTCGGCGACTACGAGCGCTGGATGATGGCCATGGACATGCAGACCTACCTGCCCGGGGACGTGCTGACCAAGGTGGACCGGGCGTCCATGGCCGTGTCCCTGGAGGCGCGGGTGCCGCTCATCGACCACAAGGTGGCGGAGTTCGCCCTGTCCCTGCCCCTGGCCATGAAGATCAAGAACGGCCGGGGCAAGCACCTGCTGCGCCGGGTGCTGGCGCGCCACGTGCCCGAGGCCCTGGTGGACCGGCCCAAGCAGGGCTTCGGCATCCCCATCGACGCATGGCTGCGCGGCCCCTTGAAGGACTGGGCCCGGGACCTGCTGGCCGAGGACCGGCTCAGGCGCCAGGGCTACCTGACCCCCGGGCCCGTGCAGAAGCGCCTGCGGGACCACTTGGCCGGGCGCAGCAACGGCCAGTACCACCTCTGGGGCCTGCTCATGTTCCAGGCCTGGCTCGAGGAGCACGAGGCATGAACGGCAAGCGCGTCCTGCTGGTCTCGCACCTGGGCTTCAACCTCAGCCGCTTCCGCCGGGCCCTGATCCTGGCCCTGGCCGCCGAGGGGGCCGAGGTGCACGCGGCCGTGCCGCGCGACGCCGACGCCCCGGACATCGAGGCCCTGGGCGCCGTGGTGCACCACTGGCCCCTGACCCGGGGCAGCCTGAATCCGCTCACCGTGGCCGGGCCCGTGCGCGCCCTGCGCGCCATCGCCCGGGACGTGCGGCCGCACCTGGCCCACAGCTTCACCCACCAGCCCAACATCTTCGCCCGCCTGGCCCTGGGCGCGGACACGCCCCTGGTCAACTCCGTGACCGGCCTGGGCTCCAATTTCCTGGGCGCGGGCCCCAAGGCCCTGCTCAAGCGCGGCCTGTTCCAGACCCTGTACCGGGCCACCGGCAGCCGCTGCCGCGCCATGATCTTCCAGAACCGCGACGACCTGGCCCATTTCCGGGACAGGGGGCTGTTGGGCCGCAGCGCAGCCGAACTGGTGCGCGGCACGGGCGTGGACACCCGGGCCCTGGCCCCGGGCAACGTGCCTCCCGAGGACGCGGCCCGGGTGCGCGCGGAACTCGGGCTGGACGCCGGGCACGTGGTCTTCACCCTGGCGGCGCGCCTGATCCGCGACAAGGGCGTGTTCGAATTTTTGGAGGCCGCCCGCGCCCTGGCCCCGGAGCACCCCCTGGCGCGCTTCGTGCTCGCGGGCGACGCGGACCCGGGCAACCCCACGTCCCTGTCCGCCGGCGACCTGACGGCCATCCGCGCCTCGGGCAACGTGATCCACGCGGGCTGGCGCGACGACATGCCGCTGGTCTGGGCGGCCAGCGACGTGGCCGTGCTGCCCTCCTACCGCGAGGGCCTGCCCGTGTCCCTGCAGGAGGCCATGGCCTGCGGCCTGCCCGTGGTGACCAGCGACGCCCCCGGGTGCCGCGAGGTCCTGGACGGCGAGCGCAACGGCCTGGCCGCGCCCCCGCGGGACGCCCGGGCCCTGGCCCTGGCCATGGGCCGCCTGGCCGGGGACGAATCCCTGCGCCGCTCCATGGGCCGGGCCTCCCTGGCCCTGGCCCGGGAGCGCTTCGACGCCAGCGCCCTGGCCCTGGAAATCCTGGCCATCCACCGCCGCATCCTGGAGGAGACGTCATGACCTTTCCCCGCCCCGGCTTCCCGCTCTGGAAACGCGTCCTGGACCTGGTCCTGGTCCTGGGCACGGCCCCCCTGTGGCTGCCCGTGCTGGGGGTGGTGGCCCTCCTGGTGCGCAAGTATCTGGGAGCCCCAGTGCTCTTCCGCCAGGAGCGCCCGGGCCTGGGCGGCCGCCTGTTCACCTTGCGCAAGTTCAGGACCATGACCGACGCGAGCGGGGAGGACGGCGAACTGCTTCCCGACGAGGAGCGCCTGCCCCGGTTCGGCCGCATCCTGCGCGCCACGAGCCTGGACGAACTGCCCGAGCTGTTCAACGTGCTGGCCGGGGACATGAGCCTGGTGGGGCCGAGGCCGCTGTTGCCCGAATACCTGCCCCTGTACGACGCTCGCCAGGCCCGCCGCCACGACGCGCCTCCGGGAATCACGGGCTGGGCCCAGATCCACGGCCGCAACGCCCTGTCCTGGCCCGAGGTCTTCAACCTCGACGTCTGGTACGTGGAGAACATGAACCCCCTGCTGGACCTCGTGATCCTGGCCTGCACCGTGGGTGCGGTCCTGTCCCGCAAGGGCGTCAGCGAACAAGGCAGGGCCACGCGCACCCGCTTCGGCGGGGACGTTTGAAGCGCGTTGCCCCTGGGATGGATTTCGTATAGTTTTCACGTCCCGGCCACGCCGGGACGCATGGAACATCAACCGGAGATCTTGCTTTGCCGGATCGCATTTTTCTCTCCTCGCCCCACATGAGCGGCGCGGAACTGGCCTACGTTCAGCAGGCCTTCGACGAGAACTGGATTGCGCCCGTGGGGCCCCACATCCCGGCCTTCGAACAGGCCATGGAGGAATTCACGGGCGAAGGCCACTGCGTGGCCGTCAGCTCGGGCACCGCGGCCCTGCATCTGGCCCTGCGCCTGGCGGGCGTGGGCCCGGGCGACGAGGTGCTCTGCTCGGACATGACCTTCATCGCTTCGGTCAGCCCCGTGTTCTTCCTGGGGGCCTCGCCCGTGTTCGTGGACGCGGACCCCGGCACCTGGAACCTGGACCTGGGCCTCGTGGCCGAATACCTGGAAAAACGCGCCAAGAACGGCGGCCCCATGCCCAAGGCCCTGGTCCCCGTGCACCTCTACGGCCAGCCCGTGGACATGGACGAGGTCATGCGCCTGGCCGAACGCCACGGCCTGGCCGTGGTGGAGGACGCCGCCGAATCCCTGGGAGCCACCCACAACGGCCGCCACACGGGCCTGTTCGGGGACATGGGCGTGTTCTCCTTCAACGGCAACAAGATCATCACCTGCGGCGGGGGCGGCATGTTCGTGTCCCGGGACAAGGAGCTGGCGGACAAGGCCCGCTTCCTGTCCACCCAGGCCCGGGACGACGCGCCCCACTACCAGCACTCCACCGTGGGCTACAACTACCGCATGAGCAACGTGCTGGCGGGCATCGGCAGGGGCCAGATGGAGGTCCTGCCCCGACGCGTGGAGCAGAAGCGCGCCATCTTCGCGGAATACGAGAAGCGCCTGGGCGACCTGGACGCCGTGTCCTTCATGCCCGAGGCCCCCGGGGGCCGCGCCAACCGCTGGCTGACCTGCGTGCTCTTCGGCGCGGACGCCGCCGGGGGCTTTGAACTGCGCGAAGCCGTGCGCCTGGCCCTGGAGGCCGAGAACATCGAGTCCCGGCCCCTGTGGAAGCCCATGCACATGCAGCCGGTGTTCGCCGAGGCGCGCTTCCTGGGCCCGGGCAAGGACGAAGGCCTTTTCGCCCGGGGCCTGTGCCTACCCTCGGACACCAAGCTCACCCCCGCGGACATGGACCGCATCTGCGCCGTGATCCGCGAAACCGTCGGGAAGCGGGGCTAGCACATGCCCAACGCACTCAAGCGCTTCAACTTCTATCTCCTGTTGGGCATGGACACCGGCCTCATCGTACTGGCCCACGTCCTGGCCTATCTGACGCGCTTCGAGTTCGTCATTCCCCACGAATACCTGGGGCGCATCGGCGTGATCCTGCCCGCCCTGGTGCTCATCAAGCTGGTCTGCTTCTTCTTCTTCCGCCTCTACCGGGGCATGTGGCGCTACACCAGCCTTCCGGACCTCATCAACATCCTCAAGGCCGTGACCGCCTCGTCCCTGCTCCTGGTGGGCTACGTGGCCCTGACCCACCGCTTCGCGGGCTTCTCGCGCTCGGTGTTCCTTCTGGACTGGCTGTACACCGCCCTGCTCGTGGGCGGGCTGCGCATCGGCATCCGCTGGTCCTACGGCCTGGGCGTGGCCGACATCCCCTCCCTGTTCCGGCCGCGCGTGCGCCCGGCCGCGCCCAAGCGCTGCGTGCTGCTGGGCGCGGGCCGGGCCGGGGAAAAGCTCCTGCGCGAGGTCATGGGCGACCCGGCCCCGGCCTTCGTGATCACGGCCCTGTTCGACGACGACCCGGACAAGCAGGGCCGCATGATCCACGGCGTGCCCATCGTGGGGCCCCTGCGCTCCCTCAAGGCCTGGATCGAGGCCGGGGAGGTGCAGCCCGACGAGGCCCTCATAGCCATCCCCAGCGAATCGGGCCCGGCCATGCGCGAGGCCGTGAGCCGCTGCGAGGAGGCGGGCCTGCCCTACCGCCGCGTGCCCAGCCTCTCGGAGATCGCCAGCGGCCGCATCTCCATCAAGAACCTGCGCGACGTGGACTACAAGGACCTCCTGGGCCGGGAGACCGTGACCCTGGACACGGAGCGCATCTCCGGGGCGCTCACGGGCAAGACCGTGCTCATCACCGGGGCCGGAGGCTCCATCGGCTCGGAGCTCTGCCGCCAGATCCTGGCCTTCAAGCCCGCCAGGCTGCTCATCCTGGACGCCTGCGAATACAATCTCTACCAGTTGCAGATGGAGCTGGAGCACGAACGGAATTTCAAGAATTACGTGCCGCTGCTGGGATCCCTCAAGGACGGGGACTGGACCACCTGGGTGCTCGAAACCCACAGGCCCGACGTGGTGTTCCACGCCGCGGCCTACAAGCACGTGCCCATGCTGGAGGCCAACCCGGACCAGGCCGTGACCAACAACGTGCTCTCCACCCTGCACCTGGTGCAGGCCTCGGTGCGCCTGGGCGTGGAGCGACTCCTGGTGGTCAGCACGGACAAGGCCGTGCGCCCCACCAACGTCATGGGCGCGTCCAAGCGCGTCACCGAGAAGATCATGCAGGCCTCCTGCGGCCAGGGCACCAAGCTCATGGCCGTGCGCTTCGGCAACGTCATCGGCTCCGCCGGGTCCGTGGTGCCCCTGTTCCGCCGCCAGATCGAACACGGCGGCCCCGTGACCGTCACCGACCCCGAGGTGATCCGCTATTTCATGACCATCGAGGAGGCCTCCCAGCTCATCATCCAGGCCGCCACCATGGGCGGGGACGGCGAGATATTCCTGCTCAAGATGGGCCAGCCCGTGAAGATCGCGGAGATGGCCAAGGACCTCGTCCGCCTCTCGGGCAAGGAGCCCGGCAAGGACGTGGAGATCAAGTTCATCGGCCTGCGCCCCGGCGAGAAGCTCTACGAGGAGCTGATCACCGACGACGAGGGCGTGGTGCCCACGCAGCACGACAAGATCATGGTCCTTAGGGGCGCGGGCTGCGAGAGCGAAGAGCTGCTGGCGATCATCGACGAGATGCGGCTGGCCGCCCAGGACCGCGACCCCGCGCGCATCCGCCAAATTCTTGGCCGGGCAGTGCCCGAATACGCGCCGGACACGAACGGTAAAAAGCCTGCATCTTCAGATGATTAAAGCATAGATCAGCCTTCATCCGCCCCTGGCCCGGCCCTTGCATTCCCCCGGGCATGGACCTGTTCAATTTCGACCCCGCCACCATGATGAGCTTTCTGCTGACCTTGTTCAGGGTCAGCATCATCCTTTTTTTATTGCCTTTTTTCGGCGGCAACGCCATCCCGAACACGGTCAAGGCCTCCCTGTGCATCGTGCTCTCCTGGGCCGTGTGGCCGCACCTTTCCTTTCCCGGCTCGCTGATGCCCTCGCACCCCTTCCAGCTGGCCCTGATGCTCATGGGCGAGCTGGTCATGGGGCTGATGCTCATGCTGGTGGTGCGCTTCCTGTTCGCCGCGGTGCAGATGGGCGGCCAGGTCATCGGCTTCATGATGGGCTTCTCCATGATCAACGTGGTGGACCCGCTCACGGGCACCAGCGTGGTTATCACCTCGCATTTCCTGTACATGACCACCCTGCTCACCTTCCTGAGCCTGGGCGGGCACCTCTACCTGCTCCAGGGCCTGGCCGACAGCTTCGCCCTGGTGCCCCCGGGCGGCCTGTTCCTGAACCCCGAGATGTGCGCCGATCTGGTCAGGTTCGCGGGCCAGATATACGTCCTGGCCATCAAGATCTCGGCCCCGGTCATGGGCGCCATCTTCCTGGTGGACCTGGCCCTGGCCCTGGTGGGCCGCGCCGCGCCCCAGATGCACGTCCTGATCCTGGGCTTCCCCGTGAAGATCACCGTGGGTTTCTTCTTTCTCGGAATCCTCTTCACCACCCTGTCCCTGTACGTTGAGGATTTCATCTCCGGCATGGGTCCCATGTTCGGCCACCTGCTGCGCCTGGTGGCGCCGCACTAGCCAAGGAGCGCGGCCATGGGCCAGGCGGATCCGAGCAAAACAGAACAAGCCACGGATAAGCGGCGCAAGAAGGCCCGCGACGACGGCAACGTCCCCAAGGGCCAGGAACTGGGCAAGGCCATGGTCCTGGTGGCCGGGCTCATCGCCCTGCATATCTACGTCACCGTCATCGGCGGCGAACTGAAGACCATCTTCTCCTGGTTCCTGGGCACGGCGCCGAAAATGCAGCTGGACCCCAGCCGCACCTACAACCTGCTCCTGGACATGGCCATGCGCATGGCCTTCATGATCCTGCCGGTGATCATGTTCGTCGGCCTGGTGGGATACCTGACCCAGCGCCTGCAGGTGGGCCCCCTGTGGACCCTCAAGGTCTTCGAGCCCAAATTCGACAAGTTCTTCAACATCATCGGCGGGCTGAAGAAATTCATGCTCAACCCCAAGATGTTCATCAACCTGGGCAAGAGCCTCATGCAGGCCATCGCCATCGGCTTCGCCCCCTATCTGGTGCTCAAGGAGGAGATCGACCGGGTGGCCCCCCTGTTCTTCACCAACGCCGAGGGCGTGGCGGTCTACCTCCTGACCACCGGGGCCAAGATGACTATCTACGCCCTGGTGCCCATGCTGGTCATCGCCCTGGCCGACACCTGGTACACGCGCTGGGACTACGAGGAACAGCTCAAGATGACCAAGGACGAGGTCAAGGACGAGCGCAAGCAGATGGAGGGCGACCCCAAGATCAAGATGGCCCAGCGCAAGAAGATGCTGCAGTCCATGGCCAAGCGCATGATGGCCGACGTGCCCAAGGCCGACGTGGTGGTCACCAACCCCACGCACATCGCCGTGGCCCTGCGCTACGACCCGTTCCTGGCCCCGGCGCCCATGGTCCTGGCCAAGGGCGCGGACCACCTGGCCGAGAAGATCAAGGAAGTGGCCCGGGAAAACGGCGTTCCCATCCGCGAGAACAAGCCCCTGGCACGGGCCTTGTATAAAAGCGTTGAAGTCGGCGAGTCGATCCCCGAGGAACTGTTCCAGGCCACGGCCTCGCTCCTCGCCCAGCTCGACAAGTTCAAGCGCAACCGGCCCTAACGCCCAAGCATCCGGAATCCCTCGAGGGTGTCAGAATTATGGCTAAGAAGAAAGGCAGACTGAACCTCGACTACGAGAAATTCGCCAAGCAGGGAGATCTGCTGCTGGCCGGCGGCGTGGTGACCATCCTCTTCGTGATGCTCATCCCGCTGCCCACGGTGTTTCTCGACGTCATGCTGGTGGTCTCCATTTCCCTGGCCCTGGTGGTCCTGGTGACCACCATGTTCATGTCCAGCCCCATGGAATTCTCCATCTTCCCCTCGCTCCTGCTGGTCACCACCATGCTGCGCCTGTCCCTCAACGTGGCCTCCACCCGTCTGATCCTGCTGCACGGCAACGAGGGCACCTCGGCGGCGGGCAAGGTCATCCAGACCTTCGGCCAGTTCGTGGTGGGCGGCAACTACATGGTGGGCGTGGTCATCTTCCTGGTGCTCTTCGCCCTGAACAAGATGGTCATCGTCAGCGGCACCACGCGCATCGCCGAGGTGGCGGCGCGCTTCACCCTGGACAGCCTGCCCGGCAAGCAGATGGCCATCGAGGCCGACCTCAACGCGGGGCTCATCAACGAGGACGAGGCCAAGGCCGAGCGCGAGAACATCCGCAGGGAGGCCGACTTCTACGGAGCCATGGACGGCGCGGGCAAGTTCGTGTCCGGAGACGTCAAGGCCGGCATCCTGATCACGGCCATCAACATCGTGGGCGGCATCTTCATCGGCATGGTCCAGCAGGACATGAACTGGATGGACGCGGCCCAGACCTACACCCTCTTGACCATCGGCGACGGCCTGGTCTCCACCATCCCGTCGATCATCATTTCCACCAGCGCGGGCATCATCGTCTCCCGCGCGGCCGCCGAAGCGCGCATGGGCGAGGAGTTCCTCGCACAGCTCACCTATCACAGCCGCGCGCTGAAGCTTGTCTCCGCCATCCTGGTCATCTTCGCCCTGGTGCCGGGCATGCCGTTCTTCGTCTTCTCGGCCCTGGCGGGCATCCTGTTCCTGCTCTCGCGCGTCGCGGGCCCGCAGAGCGACATGGCCAAGGAAGCCCAGGAAAAGGAAAAGAAAAAGAATCCGGCCCTGGACACCCCCGAGGAAGTGCAGGCGCTCCTGCCCCTGGACACCCTGGAGCTGGAGGTGGGCTACGGCCTGATCCCCCTGGTGGACGAGGAGCAGGACGGCAACCTCCTGGCGCGCATCCGCTCCATCCGCCGCCAGTTCGCCCTGGACATGGGCGTCATCGTGCCCTCCCTGCACCTGCGCGACAACCTGCAGCTCAAGCCCGGGCAGTATTCCGTGCTCATCAAGGGCAACCAGGTGGCCGCGGGCGAGATCATGGTCGACCACTACCTGGCAATGGACCCGGGCGACGCCAAGCACCGCATCCAGGGCATCGAAACCGTGGAGCCGGCCTTCAACCTCCCGGCCCTGTGGATCCCGGCCACCAAGAAGGAGGAGGCCATGCTGGCGGGCTACACCGTGGTGGACCCGGCCACGGTCATCGCCACGCACCTCACCGAGGTCTTCAAGCGCAACATGCACGAGTTCCTGGGCCGCCAGGAGGTCCAGACGCTGTTGGACAACCTCTCCAAACGCTCGCCCAAGGCCGTGGAGGAGCTGGTGCCCGGCGCCATGGACCTGGGCAGCGTGCAGAAGGTCCTACAGAACCTGGTGCGCGAATCCGTTTCCATCCGCGACCTGCTCACGGTGGTGGAGACCATGGCCGACTTCGGAAAGGCCATCAAGGACCCGGACCAGCTGACGGAATACGTGCGCTCGCGCCTGTCCCGCACGGTCATCAAGCCCTACATGGACAGCCAGGGGGCCCTGCCCATCCTGGTCCTGTCCCAGAACGTGGACCGGGCCTTCACGGACAACATCCGCAAGACCGACCAGGGCTCCTACCTGGCCATGGACCCCAACATGGCCCAGGAGATCATCAAGACCATCAACAACGCCGCGGAACGCGCCGTGGGCACCGACGGCCAGCCCGTGCTGCTGGCCACCCCGGTGGTCCGCCCGCACCTGGCGCAACTCTTGGCCCGGTTCATCCCCAATCTGCCGGTCATCTCCCAGGCGGAGATCCCGGCGGACGTGAAGCTGCAAACCCTAGCCAACATCGACATACCCTATGCAGGTTAAAACGTACTCAGCCAAGGACACCAAGAGCGCCCTGGACCTCGTCAAGACCGAGCTCGGCCCCGACGCGGTCATCCTGTCCACCAAGAACCGCAACCGGGACGGGCGGCGCTGGTGCGAGATCACCGCGGCCCTGGACGCCGACGCGGGCCCCGACGCCCCGGGCGCTTCCCCCGTGGACGGGCCGCCTCCGGGCTGGGGCGAGTGGCACCGGGAATGGGACGCCATCCAGGCCCAGATGATGGCGTTGATGCGCCCGCAGCTGGACCTCTCCGCCCTGGCTCCGCGCCAGCGCCAGGCCCTGCGCCACCTGGAGCGCGAGGGCGTGGGCGAAGGCGCGCTCATGGCCCTGCTCACGGCCCTGGGCAGGGACCGCGACACGTCCATCCTCGGCCCCCTGGGCGAGATGGTGGGCGCGGCGCCCTTCGGCCCGGCCCGCTGGACCGAGCGCGTGCACGCGGTCACGGGCCCCAGCGGCTCGGGCAAGACCACCGCCCTGTTGCGCCTGGCCATCAGGCATCACCAGGCCCGGCGCTCGGCGCGCATCCTGGTGGTGGACGCCACGGGCGGCAAGGGCTCGCCCACGCTCAGGCGCTACGCCGAACTCTCGGGCATGACCTACGCGGCCGTGGAGAGCGCCCGGCAGATGACCGAGACCCTGGATCGCGGACAAAAGTTTGACAGGATATTCATCGACCTGCCGCCCACCAGCGCGGCGATGGACCTGGACAGCCTCATGAAATTCATGGGCCTGTCCCTGCGCAAGGACACGGCCGTGCACCTGGCCCTGTCCCCGCTGTGGTCCCCGGCGCAGCTGCGCCAGTTCGTCAGGCGACACAAATCCCCGCTGACCCGCTCCATCATCTGGACGAAGCTTGATGAAGCCTGTAACTTCGGGGACATTGTCAATGCGGCATACGCCACCGGCCTGCCCGCCTCGGCCCTCTCGTTCGGGTCCGGCATCCGCGGCACCCTGGTCCCGGCCGAGTCCGTCATGCTTTGGAAGCTCTTGTTCAAAAAAGAGTTGCCGCACAGCCCCGTCGAGGAGACACGTGGCAGATACGATCACTAGGGACAGGACGTCCCCCGCAGCGGCCCGCCGCACCACCGCCCCCCAGGTCATCTCCGTGACCTCGGGCAAGGGCGGCGTGGGCAAGACAAACCTCAGCGTCAACCTGGCCTGCAAACTCGCGCAAAAGGGCAAGCGGGTCGTGCTCCTGGACGCGGACCTCGGCCTGGCCAACGTCGACGTCCTGCTCGGGCTGACGCCGGGAAAGAACCTTTTCCACCTCTTCGAGGAGGGCGCGACCCTGGCCGACGTGCTTCTGGAGACTCCCTACGGCTTCAAGATCCTGCCGGCGGCCTCGGGCGTGACCCAGATGCTGGAGCTGGACACCGGCCAGAAGCTGGACCTCCTGGAAGCCATGGACGGGCTGGACGACGACATCGACTTCCTCATCGTGGACACCGGGGCGGGCATCGACGCCAACGTGCTCTATTTCAACCTGGCCGTGCAGGAGCGCCTGCTGGTGCTCACGCCCGAGCCCACCTCGCTCACGGACGCCTATGCCCTGATCAAGGTCCTCAAGGCCGAGCACGGGGTGGAGCGCTTCCGGGTGGTGGTGAACATGGCCAGGACCCCGGCCGCGGCCAAGGAGGTCTACTCCAAGCTGCACAACGCCTGCGATCATTTTCTGTCCGGGATATCCCTGGACCTCGCCGGGGTGATCCCCCTGGACCCGGACGTGCGCAAGGCCGTGGTCGGCCAGAAGCCGTTCTGCATCGCGCAGCCCGGCGGTCCGGCGGCCCTGGCCCTCGACAAGGTGGCCGAGAAGATAACTACGTGGAAGGGAACGGCGCAACTTGATGGCAACATTAAATTTTTCTGGAAAAGACTCCTCTTCCAGGAATGAACCCTGGAAGCTGCTCGAGTCCGGTGAAGTCGAGTGGGAAGACTTCGACGCCCGGTGCAAGGACGAAATCGTCCGGCACTACGCGCCGAAGATCAAGATTCTCGCCTTGCGCCTCAAGGGCAAGCTGCCCCAGCAGGTGGACCTGAACGAGCTCATGTCCGCCGGCGCGCTTGGGCTCATCGAATGCCTGCGCAAGTTCAAGCCGGAACTGAACATCAAGTTCGAGACCTATGCGGAGAACCGCATCAAGGGCGCCATGCTCGACGAGCTCAGGCGCATGGACTGGTTTTCGCGCGGGCTGCGCGCCAGGGTTCGGTCCCTGGAGGATGCCACCCGCCGGCTCGAGCACCAGACCGGGCGCAAGCCCACGCACGAGGAACTCATGGAAGAGACAGGTTTGTCCCGCAAAGACGTGGAGTCGGGTCTTGCCGCGCTGCAGAACCAGCTCTGCCTGTCCCTGGAGACCATCCAGGAACAGTTCTCCCCGGAAACCAGCGCCCACCAGGACAACGAGCCCTACCGCTCGGCCGCCCTCCAGGACGTCATTGACAAAATCGCCAAATTGATAGACGAATTGACCCTTCGGGAAAAGCTGGTACTATCCTTGTATTACAGTGATGAGTTGAATATGCGGGAAACCGCAGAGGTCATGGGCATAACCGAAGGCCGGGTGTCCCAGTTGCACTCCCAGGCCTTGACGAAGCTCAGGAAAAAATTTCGGGCAGCCTACGGGCTGGACTAAGTGAAAGGAGTCACATCAATGGGTTACGATAAGAACATGCGCGTCCTCGTCGTGGACGATTTCTCCACCATGCGCCGCATCGTGAAGAACATCCTGCGCCAACTGGGTTTCAACAATATCGTTGAGGCCGACGACGGCAGCACCGCATGGGAGGTCCTGAACAAGGACAAGATCGACTTCATCGTCTCCGACTGGAACATGCCCGAGCTGCCGGGCATCGACCTCTTGCGCAAGGTCCGCGCAAGCGAGGAATTCAAGGACATCCCCTTCCTCATGGTCACCGCGGAAGGCTTGCAGGAGAACATCATCGAGGCGGTGCAGGCCAAGGTCTCCAACTACATCGTCAAGCCCTTCACGGCCGAGACCTTGGGCCAGAAGATCGACAAGATTTTCGAGAACAGGTAAGCCCGCGCGCTTGACCGCCGGACGCAAGCATGGTGCTCCAGGTCCCCGACACCGAACTTGAGGAAGATCTCTCCTCCGTGATGGAGAACTCCGACGGGGACGCCAAGGCCGAACTCGACGCGGGAGAACTGGCCCAGGATCTCCCCAAAGAACAGCAAAAAGTCGAGCTGGATCTGGAGGACGCCCCCTTCCTCGAAGACGACGAGGACGAGGAGGAGGAGGAAGAGGAAGAAGAGGAGGTTTCCCTCGCGGAGCCGGGGCTGGATGAAGAAAAGGAGCCCTGGTACAAGAACAAAAAGATCGTCATTCCCGCGGCGGCCGGGCTCCTGCTGCTCATCGGTGCGCTTTTGGCGTACCTCCTGCTCTCCCCCGCCCCTGAAGAAGTCGTCCAGCCCGAGCCTGAAATCCAGGAAGGCGAAATCCCGCCGCCGCCCGTGGTCGAGAAGGAACCGGAACCCCAGGAGTTCCTGGTGCCCCTGGCCCCCTTCTGGGTGGAACAGAAGGGCGAGGACCAGAAGATACGCTTCCTGGTCTGCCAGTTCACCGCAGTGACCACAAACGAGAAGCTGTCCTTCGAGATAACGCAGAAGACGACCATCCTCAGGGACGCCATCTACTATTATCTTCGGAATAAGGATTTGACTTTCCTGTCCGATAAGAAAAATGCACAGACCCTCAAAGCTGATGTCCTCTCGGTGGTCAACCAGTATTTGAGCGTCGACAGACTGGAGCAACTGCTTATCGAGCAATACCTGGTAAAATAAGATGTCCACCACGATCAACCTCCCCGTGCTGCTGGCCCAACTGCCGCATCTGGCGAAGGTGACGGCGGCCCAGCAGGAGAGCCCCAAGACCCAGGCCGAGTTCTCGGAGGAACTGTCGCGCCAGCAGCAGGAGCTGTCCAGGTCCAGGGTCGAAAAGGCCGAGAAGAAGGAGAAGTCCTCCGTGGTGGGAGACCAGGAGCGGGAGCACGGCAAGCGCCAGGCCGGGGAACGGCGGGAAAATCCCGAGGAAGAGCCCGAGGAGGAGCGCGAATCCACTCCCAACACCCCCTGGGCGGGCAACATCATCAACCTCAAGATCTGAAATCCGCGGCCGCGCCGCAAAAGGCATCTCCATGTCCTCCTCCCTCACCCTGCTGTTCCTGGTCAGCCTCACGGAACTGGTCGTTCTGGTGGTCGTGCTTGTCTTCTTCTTCCGCCTCAAGCGTTCCGAGGCGCTCTTAAGCGCCCTGCAGGAAAACCAGGAAAACCTCCTCAAGAAACTGCATTTCAACGCCGAGCTGGAACAGGAGCTCGTCTCCACCTTCGCCCAGCGCCAGGCCGGTCTGGAAAAGCTGGACGAAGCCCTGGACGCCAAGACCAGGGAGTTGGAAAAACTCATCAAGCAGGCCGAAAGCGTGAGCCGATCCCCGCAGTTCCTGCGCGAGATCATCCTCTCGGGCCGCCGCCAGGGGCGGACGATTCCCGAGCTGGCCTCGTCCACGGGCCTGAGCATGGACGAGGTGGAACTGATCCTCGAACAGGCCGAGCACTAGCCGGAGGCCTGGATGCGCATCGGCGGATACGGCTCGGGAAACGGAGGCGGCCACGGCCCGGGCCGGGACCGCGCCGGAACCTTCCGCAGGCGGCACAGGGTGGGCGAACGCGTCACCGGGCGGGTGCTCGGCAGCGACACCCCCGGCCAGGCCTGGGTGGATTTCGAGGGCATCGAGCTCAGCGCCCGCATCCAGTCCAATCCCGCCCCCGGCAGCCTGCTCTTGTTCATCATCCTCAGCCTGGACCCGGAAATCCTGCTCCAGGAACTGCACGTGGCCCAGAGCCAGGGCAACCCCATGGGCCCGGCGGCCGGGGCTTTCTGGGCCGCGCGCGCCCGGTTCGAGGCCCTGTCCTGGGACGTTCGCGAGAAGACCGGGCAGGCCCGGGGCGGGCCCGAGGCCCGCGAGAAAGCCTTTCTGGCCGCCCTCAAGGCGGCCCCCGAGGCGGAGAAGGCATACGCCGCCGTGATCCGGGCCGTCACGGACGTGAACGCCCTGCTCAAGGCCCGGGGCGGCCCCATGCTGGGCTACGAGCCCTGGCTCCTGCCCGAGACCCTGTCCCACGAAATCCTGACCCGCCGGCGCCCGAAGGACGACGGCACCGAGACGGGCCTGTCCTTCGCCCTGCCCGGCCAGGGCCAGTGCGAACTGCGCCTCGTCTCCGGGCCGGGCGGCACGGGCGCGCGGCTGTTCCTGGAGCGCCCGGAGCTGGCCGGGGCCTTCGAGGCCCTGGTCCGGGGGCGCGGCCTGACCCCCGAGGGCCTGGACATGCCCGCCCCAGCAACCCTGCCCCCGGCCGCCCGTGCGGGCCTGCTGGCCCAGATCCTGGCCTCGGCGCCGGGGGGCCTGCGCTTCGCCCGCCGCGTCTGATCCCGGCTGCCCCCTGGGACAGGCCGGGGAAATCGCCCCTTATGTTTTTCTGAAACCCTCCGATACGACAGCGGTTTTGATCTCGGCCTAACCCCCGATCATGTGATGATTATTTGCCTGCCGCAAGCCTGCGGGCTTGTCAGCAAGCGCGGCGCAATGCTACACGCGCAGCAGCGAACTATTTCTGATTCCCGGAGCACCCCCTTGCCTTCACCGTCCCGCCCGCCCTTCATCGCCTCGGGCAAGCCCTGGCTCGCCCCGCTGGCCGGTTTCTCGGACCTCGCGTTCCGCATCCTGTGCCGCGAATACGGGGCTGCGGCCGCGGTCACGGAGATGGTCAGCGCCAAGGGCCTGTGCTTCGGCGGAGCGAACACGGACAAGCTCCTGGCCACGCGCGGGGACGACGCGCCCCTGGTGGTGCAGCTCTTCGGCGCGGACGAGGACAGCATCTCCCGGGCCATGGACCAGCTCCTGGAGCGCGGGTTCCGCTATTTCGACCTCAACGCGGGCTGCCCGGTGCGCAAGGTCAACAAGACCGGCGCGGGCGCGGCCCTGATGCGCGACCCCGAGCTCCTGGCGCGGCTGGCGGCGATCATGGCCAGGGCCGCCGGCCCCGGCCGTTCGGGGGTCAAGTTCCGCCGGGGCTGGGTCGACGGCGAGGACAATTATCTGGAAGTGGGCCGACGCGTGCAGGACGCGGGCGCGGCCTGGGTCGCCCTGCACCCGCGCACGGCCCGCCAGGGCTATTCCGGCCGGGCCGACTGGTCCTGCCTGAGCGCCCTGGTCCCGGCCCTCTCCATCCCGGTGCTGGCCAGCGGCGACCTGTTCACGGCCGAGGACGGGGCCCGCTGCGTGGCCGAGACGGGCGTGGCCGGGGTCATGTTCGCCCGGGGCGCGCTGTACGGCCCGGCCATATTCCAGGAGTACGCGGCCCGCGTGCGCGGGGAGACGCCCCCGGAGCGCACGCCCGAGGCCCTGGGCCGGGCCATCCGCCGCCACGCGGAACTGGCGCGGGAGCTTCTGCCCGAGCGCAAGGCCCTGCTCAAGATGCGCACCATCGTGCCCCGCTACGTGCGCCACCTGCCCGGATCCCGGGCGCTGCGCGCCCGCATCGTGCACTGCGCAGAGTGGGCCGAGCTGGAGGAAATGGTCGCGGACTTCCTTTCCCGCGCCGACCATGGCCGGGACGAAAATTTTGCTGTATAGTTGAGCATTCCAACACCCACGAACGGGAACGGACATGGAAATACGACTCGCCAAGACAGCCGGGTTCTGCATGGGCGTCAGCTTGGCCCTGAAGAAGCTGGACACGACCCTGGCCACCGCCCAGGGGCCCATCCACACCCTGGGGCCCATCATCCACAATCCCCAGGTCCTGGCCATGTACGAGGCCCAGGGCGTGCGCCAGATTTCCTCCCCCGAGGAGGCCGAGCCCGGCAGCACCGTGGTCATCCGCGCCCACGGCATCCCCCGCGAGCTGGAGGAGACCCTGCGCGGACGCGGCGTGCGCGTTGTGGACGCCACCTGCCCCAAGGTCAAGAAGGCCCAGCTGCTCATCCAGGAGCATTCCTCCCTGGGCCAGACGCTGATGCTCTACGGCGAGGAGAACCACCCCGAGGTTCGCGGGCTCTTAAGCTACGCCGGCCCGGACGCCCTGGTCTTCGGCTCCCTGGAAGAGCTGCTGCCGAAACTGGAGGCGGACAAGGACTATTTCATGGCCGCCCAGACCACCCAGGACAAGGTGGCCTTCCAGGAGATCCGGGCGGCGCTGTCCTCGCGCATCCCCAAGCCCTTCCCCGTGCTGGAAACCATCTGCGACGCCACCAAGGTCCGCCAGGAAGAGGCCGTGAGCATCGCCCGCGAGGTGGACAGGATGGTGGTCGTGGGCGGCTACCAGAGCGGAAACACCCGCCGCCTGGCCAAGGTGGTGCTCGAACAGGGCGTGGATTGCACCCACGTGGAGACGGCCGAGGAGCTCGATCCCGCACATTTCAAGGATTGCACCGTTATCGGCTTGACAGCCGGAGCGTCAACGCATGATAAAACCATTGAGGCGGTACGCGCCGCGCTGGCGGCCCTGCCCCCAACAGCCCGTACCACGAACACGGAGGCCCCATGAACCAGACGACCAATATTCTCCTTGAATCGGGCACCAACGAACTGGAAATCGTGGAGTTCTTCCTCGACGAGCCGGGAAAGGACGGCGAGACCTACCAGGGCTACTACGGCGTGAACGTGGCCAAGGTCCTGGAGATCATCCGCATGCCCAAGATCACGGAAATGCCCGAGGTCAATCATCCCTCGGTACTCGGGGCCTTCAACCAGCGCTCGCACATCATCCCCCTGGTGGACCTCTCCATGTGGCTGGGCAAGGAACGCTCCCAGCACGAGGACCCCAAGGTCGTGGTCACGGAGTTCAACCAGGTGACCACCGCCTTCATGGTTTCGGGCGTGACCCGCATCCACCGTATCAGCTGGGAGGAGGTGGAGCCGCCAAACCGCTACATTTCCGAATTGTCCAACAACTCCATCACCGGCGTGGTCAAGCTGGAGGGGCGCATCATCTTCATCCTGGACCTGGAGAAGATCGTGGCGGACCTGAACCCGGCCCTGGGCCTGCGCCTGGACGAGTCCCTGGACTGGACCACCGACGCCGACTACAGGGCGCTGGTGGCCGACGACTCCTCCCTGGTGCGCGAGATGCTCCGGGACCTCCTGACCAAGGCCGGGTTCGCCGTGGACACGGTGAACAACGGCCGCGAGGCCTGGGAGCGCCTGGAATCCATCCGCGACCGCGCCCAGGAGGAGGGCAAGGCCCTCTGGGACTACCTGAACGTCCTGGTCTCGGACATCGAGATGCCCAGTATGGACGGCCACAACCTCACGGTGCGCGTGCGCAAGGACCCCTTCCTCAGCGACCTGCCCGTGATCCTGTTCTCCTCGCTGATCACGGACAAGCTGCGCCACAAGGGCGACTCCGTGGGCGCGGACGAGCAGGTTTCCAAGCCCGAGGTCTCCAAGCTGGCGCTCCGGGCCAAGGAAATCATCGCCGAGCGCATGGCCGGGGGCTCGGCTCCCCAGGGGCACTCCGAGGACTAGCCCAGGCTCCACGTCATGCGCATCGCCCTGCTGCAACAAAATCCCACGGTGGGCGATCTGGCTGGCAACGCCGCCCGGATCGCCCTCGCCGTTTCCCGCGCCCGCGACCTGGGCGCGGACCTCTGCCTGACCCCGGAACTGGCGCTGACCGGCTATCCGCCTCGCGACCTCCTGCTCACGCCGTCCTTCGTGCGCGCTGCGCGCGAGCGCCTGGAGGCCCTGGCCCGCGACCTGGCCGATGGCCCGGCCGTGCTCGTGGGCCTGCCCACGCAGAACGAATCGGGCGCGGGCAGGCCGCTGTTCAACTCCGCCGCCCTGCTGCGCGCGGGCCAGGTGGAGGCCCTGTTCCACAAGACCCTGCTGCCCTCCTACGACGTGTTCGACGAGGACCGCTATTTCGAGCCCGGCCACGGCCCGGGAGCCTTCGAGGTGGAGGGCGTGCGGGTGGCGGTGACCATCTGCGAGGATCTCTGGAACGACGCGGAATTCTGGAACACCCACCGCTACGCGGGCGACCCCATGGACTCCCCGGCCGTGGTCGGGGCGGACCTCGTCGCCAACATCTCGGCCTCGCCCTTCACCCTGGGCAAGCAGCGCGTGCGCCAGGCCATGCTCGCCCACGCCGCGTCCAAGCGCGGCAAGGCGCTGGTCTACTGCAACCAGGTGGGCGGCAACGACGACCTGGTCTTCGCCGGGCGCAGCATGGCCGTGGCCCCGGACGGGACCGTCGCGGCCCGGGCCCGGGCCTTTGACGAGGACATCCTGGTGGTGGACACCGCGGACCTGTCCGAGGACTCGGGCCGCGTGGAGCCCGACGATTTTTCAGCCGAAAGCGAGACCTGGCGCGCCCTGGTCCTGGGAGTGCGGGACTACGTGGGCAAGTGCGGATTCAAGACCGCGCTGCTGGGCCTGTCCGGGGGCGTTGATTCGGCGCTGACCGCGGCCGTGGCCGCCGAGGCCCTGGGGCCGGAGAACGTGCTGGGCGTGCTCATGCCCTCGCCCTGGTCCAGCCAGGGCAGCGTGGACGACGCCCTGGCCCTGGCCGCGAACCTGGGCATCCGCACCCTGACCCTGCCCATCGAGCAAGCCATGCGGGCCATGGACGAGACCCTGGCCGGGGCCTTCGCGGGCCGCGAACGGGACGTGACCGAGGAAAACATCCAGGCGCGCATCCGGGGCAACCTGCTCATGGCCCTGTCCAACAAGTACGGGTCCCTGCTCCTGACCACGGGCAACAAGAGCGAGCTGGCCGTGGGCTACTGCACCATCTACGGGGACATGAGCGGCGGCCTGGCCGTGATCTCCGACGTGCCCAAGACCCTGGTCTTCGCCATCTGCCGCTGGCTGAACGCGGAACGCGGGCGCGAGATCATCCCCGACGTGATCATCACCAAGCCCCCCAGCGCGGAGCTGCGCCCGGACCAGAAGGACGAGGACAGTCTGCCGCCTTACGAGGTCCTGGACCCCATCCTGCACCGGCTGGTGGAATTGCGCGATTCCCCGGAGGAGGTGGCATCCCTGGGCTTCGACCGCCAAGTGGTGGACCGCGTGGCGCACCTGGTGCGCATCGCGGAGTTCAAACGCCGCCAGGCCGCGCCCGGCCTGAAAATCACCGACCGCGCCTTCGGCACGGGCTGGCGCATGCCCCTGGCCGCGCGCGTGACCCGCTAGGGAGACGACCATGCCCACCTCGAACCACCCGCCCGCCTCCGACGCCCTGAACGCCGTTCGGGAAACAATCCCGGGGCTGGAGCAGATCCTGCGCGAAGCCGACCACGTGGACGTGAAGACCTTCACGGGAAGCTGCGGCCTGCCCACGTTCCTGGCCCGGCTCCTGAGCCACGACCCCGCCTGGATCAAGGCCCTGTACGCCGTGCGCAGCGCCCTGGTCCCGCTGCTGGGAATCAGCCGCTCCGTGCCCGAGCGCACGTCCCTGGACCCGTCCGCCGTACCCTTCGCCCCGGGCGAAAAGCTGCGCTTTCTCACGGTGCTGTGCGCCGAACCCGAGCGCTATTGGCTGGGCGAAGCCGTGGAAAACCACCTCACGGCCTGGTTCGGCGTGGCCGCCGAGCCCTCCGGCGGCGGGGCCGTACGCTTCCACGTGCTCACGGCCGTGCGCTACCGGCGCTGGACCGGAGCCCTGTACTTCAACTGCATCCGCCCCTTTCATCACCTGGTCGTGGCCAGCGCGGGCAAACGCGCCGCAGGCCGCCCATAAACAGCGATCTGCTGCGTCGCTTCGGCGCTTCGCCACCTCGCTGCTGCGAAAAAGCAAAACCTCGCGTACGGGGAGTACGCGTCGGTCTTGCATTTTCCTTGCGCCTTGCATCTCAGCGAAGCGCTATTTTTGAACGGCCTGCGGGAGAAAACTTTTCCGAGCTGCGGCTAAAGGCCTTCCTCCGAGCACCGCTCCAGTCCCGCGCGGTCCAGAAGGGTTACGCGGCGGCCCTCCACGGACACCAGCCCGGCCTCGGCCATGCGGCGCAGGCTGCGGGACAGGGACTCCGGGGTGGTGCCCACTATCTTGGCCAGCTCGCGGTGGGTCACGGGCAGGTCCACGCGCCCGTCCTCCTGCGGGGCCTGGAGCAGGTACGCGGCCACGCGCTGGGGCACTTCCTTGAGGGACAGGGACTCCACCAGGGTCATGGCGTCCTTCAGCCGCCGCGAGAGCACGAGAAGGATGTTGAACAACAGCGACGGCTCGGCCCGGGCCACGGACTCGAACACGTCGGGCGGGGCCACGAGCACGCGGCTGTCCTCCAGGGCGGCGGCGTTGGCCGGGAACTTCTCGCCCTCGAACACCGAACACAGGCAAAAGGGCTCGCCCGGGCCGAAGGCGTAGACCGTCTGCTCCCGGCCCTCGGCCGAGACCTTGAACAGCTTCACCCGCCCCGAGACCACCACGTAGAACCCGCGCGGGCTCTCGTCCTGGCCCACGATGAGCTCCCCGGCCGCGTAGGACCGCACCCGCGCCCGAGCCGCCAGGGCGGCCAGCTGCTCCTCGGGCACCCCCGCGAACAGGGGCAGGGTCTGCAAAAGCGCCACGTTTCCCATTTTCTTCCTCCGCGTTGACGCGCATCAATGCGCCGCGCCCGCCGCGCGTCTATTGTACGGGCCATGGACGCACCTCGGCTTCCCGCACAGCGGGTCCGGCCCGTCCTCATGCTTATCAAAAACAGGAGGCCCCCCACAATGTGGAAACTGCTGAAAACCCTGAACACCCGGCTGGTCCTCGCCATCCCGGCGGCCATGGCCCTGGGCCTGGCCTGGGGGCTGGCCACGGACGCCGCGCCCCTCAAGGTCCTCATCGCGCCCCTGACCTTCCTGATGGTCTACCCCATGATGGTCACCTTGAACGTGCGCGAGGTGCTGCGCGTCAAGGACTGGAAGCTCCAGGCCATGACCCAGGTGGTGAACTTCGCCCTGGTGCCCTTCGCGGCCTACGCCCTGGGCATGATCTTCTTCCGCGACCAGCCTTTCATGGCCCTGGGCCTGCTCCTGGCCGGGCTGGTGCCCACCAGCGGCATGACCATCTCCTGGACGGGCCTGGCGGGAGGCAACGTGCCCGCCGCCGTGCGCATGACCGTCATCGGCCTGACCCTGGGGGCCCTGGCCACGCCCGTGTACGTGCAGGCGCTCATGGGCGCGGCCATCCAGATGGACGTCGCGGCCGTGGCGCGCCAGATCGGGCTCATCGTGTTCCTGCCCATGGCCCTGGGCTGGGCAACGCGCGCCTGGCTGGTCCGGCGCGTGGGCAAGCGGACCTTCGGCGAGCGCTGGGCCCCACGCTTCCCGGGGCTGTCGGTCGTCGGCGTGCTGGGCATCGTGTTCACGGCCATGGCCCTGAAGGCCCGGGCCGTGGCCTCCGCGCCCGAGGTGGTGCTGTTCCTGCTCGTGCCCCTGGCCCTGCTCTACGCCTTCAATTTCGGCCTGTCCTCGCTCCTGGGGCGGCTGCTGTTGCCGCGCGGCGACGCCATCGCCCTGGTCTACGGCTCGGTGATGCGCAACCTGTCCATCGCCCTGGCCATCGCGCTGAACGCCTTCGGCGAGCGCGGGGCGGACGCGGCCCTGGTCATTGCGGCGGCCTACGTGGTTCAGGTACAGTCGGCGGCCTGGTATGTACGCTTCACGGACCGAATCTTCGGAGAACAATGCGAGACAGCCCCGGCCTGCGAGGCCCAGAAGGCATAGCTCCCCCACGCGAACACAAGGAGACCCCATATGATCAACGTGACACCCGAGGCCCTGAAAATCATCCGGGACGCCGTGGGCCCCAATCCGGAGCCCGTGCGCATCTTCGCCGCCCCCGGCTGAGGCGGCGTGCGCTTCTCCATGGTTCTGGACGAACCTGGCCCTCTCGACACCACAGTAGAAGCCGCCGGCCTGACCTTCGTGCTGGCCCAGGACCTGGCCGAACTGGCCCTGCCCCTGACCATCGACGCCGGTCCCTACGGCCTGAACGTCACCTCGGAGAAATTGACTCCGTCGTCTTGCGGCTGAACCGGCTCCGCCCGCTCCCATCGTCCTCCTGCACGCAGGGCGCGGACGCAAAAACGCCCCGGGGACTTTGTCCCCGGGGCGTTCATTTTCTGCGACCCTATACGAAAAGTATGCAAACTGATAACGCTCTCTCATTACCCCGTAACAACTCAAAAACTCCAGCCGCCAGGAGGACAAAATGAGTTATTTCCCCGATTCGTTTCCAGAACCGAACATTGTCAAGAAAACCTACCATAAACCGCCATTAGGCTATTCTTACAGGTAGGATAACCTAGACAAAACAACCAAGTCCAAAATCGAAAATTGGGTTTTGAGACATGATAAATTCAGCGATTGGCTGCACCCTGACGAGACGGCAAAGCCGGTAACACTTCGAGCCTTATTCGATCCACCCGATCAACCAAAAGACATAGCTCTTCCGGAATCTTCCCTAGAAGTCGTGGCCATTATCAACTCAACAGGGCAAGAAACATAATTTTATGCCAAAAACGCCCCGGGGATTCGATCCCCGGGGCGTTCATTTTCGGATGGGCGGCGGGAGCCGCGGCCTTTAGTACGGGCTCTGGAAGAGTATGCCCACGGCCGGAAGCACCACGCACAGGGCCAGGGAGACGAGGCCCAGCTTGGTGCGGCCCAGGGCGGCGGCGAACAGGGCGATGACCGCCCCGGCCGCGCCGGGCACGAAGGCGCCCAGGCCGAAGCGGAAGGACCACAGCGACCACACGGCCAGGATCATGGCCACGCGGCAGAGCAGCAGGGTCACGTAGTCCCGGGAGCCCTTGGGATGCGGATTCTTGAGGCGCAGCAGGACAAGGGTCAGGGCGATCTGGACCAGCAGCAGTGCGATATCGATTCCGGTCATGCGGTTTTCCTCCAGAACAGGCTGGTACTCCTTTTCCTTTTCCGCCGCAAGGCGCGGAGCCCGGGCCCGCCCCGAGCAAACGAAAACGCCCCGGGAGGCTTCCCGGGGCGCATGCGTTTCTCGACAGTTTGTCCAGCCAGGCTCAACAAATGCGCGGCAGTTGTTCGCCCTCCAGCATGTTGATGAGCCTGCGCCCGCCCAGCGGCGTGACCAGGACCACCTTGCCCGGGTTGGCCTCGGTGACCGTGCCCACGCGCACCGCGCCCGCGCCCTTGGGGTCGCTCCTGAGCACCTCCAGCGCCTTGTCCGCCTTGGCCTCGGGCAGGATGCAGATGAGCTTGCCCTCGTTGGCCAGGTACAGCGGG
The DNA here is from genome assembly GCF_054819825.1 of Desulfocurvus sp. DL1XJH-121. NCBI lineage: Bacteria > Pseudomonadati > Thermodesulfobacteriota > Desulfovibrionia > Desulfovibrionales > Desulfovibrionaceae > Desulfocurvus > Desulfocurvus sp. DL1XJH-121. Next base: position 41,653 of record NZ_JBTVWW010000017.1, on the reverse strand, counting down.
TCCAGCCCCAGGAACGAGCAGCCCGAGCGCACGCCCTCGGCCACGGGCACGGCGTCCTCGACGATGTCCATGCCCACGCCGGACTGCCCGGCGATCTCGTTCAGGGTGGTGGCCAGGCCGCCGCGCGTGGGGTCGCGCAGCACGTGGATGTCCCCCACCTCGATGAGCAGGCGCTCGATCATCTGGTTCAGGGCCGCGCTGTCGGACTGCACGGGCGTCTCGAAGGTCAGGCCCTCGCGCTGGGCCAGGATGGTCAGGCCGTGGTCGCCCATGGTGCCGGAGACGATGACCGCGTCCCCGGGCCGGGCCTTGGACCCGCTGGGGTAGTCCGCCACCAGCATCCGGCCCACGCCCGTGGTGTTGATGAATATCTTGTCCGCCGCGCCCTTGGGCACGACCTTGGTGTCCCCGGTGACGATGGCCACGCCCGCGTCGCGCGCGGCCTTGGCCATGGAGACCACGATGCGCTCCAGGACCTCGAACTCCAGCCCCTCCTCCAGGATGTAGCCGCAGGACAGGTACAGGGGCCTCGCCCCCAGCATGGCCACGTCGTTCACCGTGCCGTGCACGGCCAGGGAACCGATGTCCCCGCCCGGGAAAAAGATGGGGTCCACGGTGAAGGTGTCCGTGCTCATGGACAGGGGCCCGTCCACCTCCAGATAGGCCGCGTCGTCCATGCGCTTGAGCATGGGGTTGTCGAAATGGCGCATGAACAGTTCGCTGATGAGCCGCTGGGAGGCCTTGCCCCCGCTGCCGTAGTCCAGGAGAATCCGCTTGTCGTCCATTATGGCCTCGTTCAAGTTCGATGCGTTGAATGGGACGCGGGCCTAGAGGTCCGTGTGGTATTTGTAGTAGGCGGCGCAGGAGCCCTCGGTGGAGACCATGCACGGCCCCACGGGCTTGGCCGGGGTGCAGGCCTTGCCGAACAGCGGGCACTTGTTGGGCGCGAGCTTGCCCCGCAGCACGTCGCCGCAGCGGCAGCCCTTGAGCGGCGGCACCTCCACCAGCGTGAGGCCCAGGCGCTTCATGGCGTCGTACTTCTCGTAGGCCGGGGCCAGGACCAGGCCGCTGCCCGGGATCAGGCCGATGCCGCGCCACAGGGCGTCGGCCGGGGCGAAGACGTCGTCCATCACGGCCCGGGCCTTGGGGTTGCCCTCGTCGTGCACGGCGCGGGAATACTTGTTCACCACCTGGGCGCGGCCCTCGTTGCGCTGGCGCACGATCTCGTACAGGGATTGCAGCACGTCCAGGGGGTCGAAGCCCGTGACCACGGCGGGCAGGCCGAACTCGTCGGCGATGAAGGAATAGGGTCCCATGCCCAGGATGGTGGACACGTGCCCGGGCATGATCAGGGCGTGCAGGTTCAGTTCCGGGTCCCCGAGGAGCGCGCGCAGGGCCGGGGGCACCAGCTTGTGGAAGGACAGGACCATGAAGTTCGTGAGCCCCATCTTGGCGGCCATCTGCACGGTGGCGGCCACGGCCGGGGCCGTGGTCTCGAAGCCGATGCCCAGGAACACGACCTTGGCCTCGGGGTTCTCCCGGGCCAGGGTCAGGGCGTCCATGGGCGAATAGACCACGGCCACGCGCGCCCCGTCGGCCTGGGCGGCCTTGAGGTTCGCGCCGCCGGGCCCGGGCACGCGCATCAGGTCCCCGAAGGTGGCCACGATGACGTCCTCGCGCGCGGCTAGGTCCAGGTACAGGGCCACCTCGCTGTCGTGGGTCACGCACACGGGGCAGCCCGGCCCCGAAAGATGCACAACCCGCTCGGGCAGAAGCGTATGCAGGCCGCTGCGGAAGATGGACACGGTGTGCGTGCCGCAGACCTCCATGAAGCGCAGCTCGTCCTCAAGCTCCGCATGAATCCTGTCCAGCAGGGTCCGGCACAGGGCGGGATCGCTGAACCTGTCGAGAATGCTCACATCCATCCTCCGGGGCTCTGTCGCATGGTAGAAGAAGACAAGCGCGGACCTGGGCCCGCGCCCGAGAGATCGGCCATACTACGAAAACGGCCGGTACCTCAACCCGCCTTGAGCGATTCTTCCGCCCCCCGTGCGCGCGGGGTGCAAGACTTCTTTATTTTTCGGCCCGGGGTTGATAGAACCGGAAAGCACGGCGCGCCCGCGGCCCCTTCCTGTCCCGGGACCCTCCCCGCACGCCCAACTCCAGACACAGGAATCCCCGGCTCCATGCAGTCCAGTTCCCAGCACGTCGACCACGAAGCCCACCGGGACAAGGGGACGTTTCTTTCCGCGCGCCCGGGCGATCTGGCCCCGGCTCCCGCGCCCGACGCCCTGCCCGTGCCCGACGACGAGTCCTGCGTGGCCCTGTGGGACAAGTACGCCGTCCCCGACCACATCCGCAGGCACAGCCAGAAGGTGGCGGACATCGCCCTGGCCCTGGCCGAACGCGGCGAGGAGCTGGGCGCGGCATCCCCGGGCATGGCCCGCGCGGTGCGGGCCTCGGCCATGCTGCACGACCTGGGCAAGATGTACTGCATCGAACACGGCGGCAGCCACGCCCAGGTGGGCGCGTCCTGGGTCCTCGCCGAGACCCGCAACCCGGCCCTGGCCCAGGGCGTCCTGCACCACGTCTGGTGGCCCTTCGACGTGGACGCGGCGCGGCATTTCCTGTCCTTGGCCGTGCTCTACGCGGACAAGCGCGTGCAGCACGACAGGGCCGTGTCCCTGGGCGCGCGCTTCACGGACCTGTTCGAGCGCTACGGCAAGACCGAACGCGCCCGCGAACGCATCACCCAGTCCCTGGAGCAGAGCCGGGCGGTGGAACATACCTTCAATGAACTCTTAGAGGTCAAACTCAATGCGTGTTCTTTTGATAGCGGGCGGCTGGTCGCCTGAGCGGGAGGTCTCCCTCTCGGGCGCGCGGGGCATCCGCAAGGCCATAGAGGAGCTGGGCCACGAGCCCGTGGACTACGACCCCCTCACCGACGGCCTGGACGCCCTGCCCGAGGCGGCTAGGTCCTGCGGCTTCGCCTTTTTGAACCTGCACGGCGCGCCCGGCGAGGACGGCCTGATCCAGGCCATGCTGGACGTGGTGGGCTGCCCCTACCAGGGGGCCGACCCGGCCGGATCGTTCCTGGCCCTGAACAAGACGGCGGCCAAGGTCCTGTTCCGCGACGCGGGCCTGCCCACGCCGGACTGGGAATTCCTGCCCACGCCGCCGCCGGCCAGCTGGACCCCGCGCCTGGCCTATCCCCTGTTCGTGAAGCCCAACAACGGCGGCTCCAGCCTGGGCATGAGCCTGGTGCGCGAACCCGGGGAGCTGGGCCCGGCGCTGGACGCCATCTTCTCGGGCGGGGGCGAGGCCCTGGTCGAGCCCTGCCTGGAAGGCGTGGAGATCACCTGCGGCGTGCTGGGCGACGAGGCCCTGCCGCCGATCATGATCCGGCCCAAGGACGGGGCCGCGTTCTTCGACTACGACAGCAAGTACGTGGCCGGAAAGTGCGACGAGATCTGCCCCGCGCCCCTGGACGAGGCCGCCACGGCCCGCGTGCAGGAGATATCCCTGGCCGCGCACCGCGCCCTGGGGCTTGCGGGCTACAGCCGCAGCGACTTCATCCTCGCCGACGACGGCCCCTGGCTCCTGGAGGTCAATACCCTGCCGGGCATGACCGCCACCAGCCTGGTGCCCCAGGAGGCCCAGGCCGTGGGCATGGACTTCGCGGCCCTCATCGGGCGGCTCATGGAGCTGGGCCTGGCCCAGCAGCGGAGGCGGCCGTGAACGGCCTGCCCCGGTCCACGCGGCTGCTGCTGGGCCTGTACAACCTGGCCTGGATTCCGGCCGTGCCCGCCCTGTACTGCGCCCCGCGCCTGCGCGAGGGCTTCGCCAGACGCCTGCTGCAGGGGGTTCCCGAGGGCTTCGTGGACATCTGGATCCAGGCGGCCAGCGCGGGCGAGGCCTACCTGGCCCGGGAGCTGGTCATGGGCCTGCCCAGGGACAGGAAGCTCAACGTGCTGGCCACCAGCACCACCCGCCAGGGCCTGGACATCCTGGAGCAGGCCGCGGACGACGCCCTGGCCAGCCACGACGCCCTGAACGTGCTCTGCTCGTATTTCCCCTTCGACGCCCCGTCGCTGATGGACAAGGCCATGCAGCGCTTCTCCCCCAAGGTGGCCGTGCTCCTGGAGACGGAGATCTGGCCCGGGTTCCTGGCCGCGTGCCGCGAGAACGGGGTCCCGGCGGTGGTGGCCAACGCGCGCATGAACACCGGCAGCCTGGCCGGGTATCTCTGCGCCTCGGGCCTGTTCCGGGCCCTGGCCCCGCAGCGCGTGCTGGCCGTGGACCCCGAGGCCGCCAACCGCTATTCCCTGGTCTTCGGGGCCGAGCGAGTGGGCCGCATGCAGAACATCAAGTTCGACCGCTTCCCCGGGGGGGACCCCGAGCCAGCGCCCGCGGACAGCCCGGTGCGCGCGATCCTGGATGGCGACGCGCCCTGCGCGGTGTTCGCCTCCCTGCGCACGGGCGAGGCCGCGCAGGTGGTCAAGGCGGTGAAGCTGCTCGCCGAGAAGCGGCCCAGGACCAACCTGGCCCTGTTCCCGCGCCACATGCACAAGCTCGACTTTTGGAGCAAAGCCCTGTATGAGGCCGGGTTGCACCCCGTCCTGCGCTCCCAGCTCCAGGCGCCGCCGCCCCCCGGGTCCGTGATCCTCTGGGACGTATTCGGCGAGCTGTCCGCGGCCTACGAATTCTGCAAGGCGGCCTTCGTGGGCGGGAGCCTGGCGGACCTGGGCGGCCAGAATTTCCTGGAGCCCCTGTGCCACGGCGTGGCGCCCTGCATCGGCCCCTACTGGACCAACTTCGCCTGGATCGGGCGGGAGATCGTGGACCAGGGGCTGGTCACGGAAGTGGGCGGCGCCCTGGAACTGGCCGAGCAGATGGCCCGCACCCTGGCGCGGCCGCGCAAGCGCGAGGCCGTGCGGAACAAGACGCGGGCCTACGTGGACGGCCGCAGGGGCGGCACGGCCACGGCCCTGGAATGCATCCTGGGCTACGTGTGAACCGACATTCAACCTTCTGAGGGCCATGCCTACCATACCCCCGGCCTACGGCATCATCCCCGCTCGCTACGAGTCCTCGCGCTTTCCGGGAAAGCCCCTGGCGGACATCCTGGGCAGGCCCATGTTCTGGCACGTGTACCAGCGCGCCATCCAGTGCCCGCTCTTGGGCAAGGTGGCCCTGGCCACGGACGACCACCGCATCTATTCCGAGGCCTGCAAGTACAACGTGCCCGTGCTCATGACCGGGACCGAGCACGCCAGCGGCACGGACCGGGTGCTGGAGGCCGCGCAGGCCCTGTCCCTGCCCGAGGACGCCGTGGTGGTGAACATCCAGGGCGACGAGCCCCTGCTCGCGCCGCAGATGCTCACGGAGCTGCTGGAGCCCTTCTCGGACCCGGACATCCAGGTCACCACCCTGGCCTCGCGCATCGGCCGCGAGGAGGCCGAGAGCCCGGACCAGGTCAAGGTCCTCTGGACCAAGGGCGGATCGGCCCTATATTTCTCCAGGGCCCTGGTGCCCTATCCCCGCTCCGGCGAGGACGAGGTCTTCTGGGGCCACATCGGGCTCTACGCCTTCCGCATGCGGACGCTGAGGCGCTTCGTGTCCCTGGGCGTGAGCGCCATGGAACGACAGGAAAAACTGGAGCAGTTGCGGCTGCTGGAAAACGACATACCCATCTACGTGGTGCCCACCACCCACCGCACCTGCGGAGTGGACCGCCCCGAAGATATCGACACGGTCATCAAGAGACTTTCGGAGACCAAGCAATGAAAGCGTATCTGGCACTGGAGGACGGCACCTGGTTTGCCGGGCGCTCCTTCACCGGCGAGGGCAACGCCCAGGGCGAGGCCATCTTCAACACCGGCATGAGCGGCTATCAGGAAGTGCTCACGGACCCGTCCTACGCCGGGCAGATGGTCTGCATGACCTATCCGCTCATCGGCAACTACGGGATCAACCCGGAGGACGTGGAGTCCTCGCGCATCTGGGTGGAGGCCTTCATCGTCAAGGAATGCTGCAAGGTGCCCAGCAACTGGCGCTCGGTGAAGAGCCTGCCCGACTACCTGTCCGAGCACGGGGTCATGGGCATCGAGGGCGTGGACACCCGGGCGCTGACCCGCCACCTGCGCATCCACGGCGCCATGCGCGCGGTCATCAGCACCGACGCGGTCACGCCCCAGGAGCTGGTGGAGCGCGCCAAGGCCCTGCCCTCCATGGAGGGCCTGGACCTGGCCTCCAACGTCTCGGCCAGGGAGCCCTACGTCTGGACCGAAACCGGCCCCAAGACCGTGGACATCTCCGACGGGCATCACCAGTGGGCCGGCACGGGCCCCAAGGTGGTGGTCTACGACTTCGGCATCAAGTGGAACATCCTCAGGCTCCTCACCGCGCAGGGCTGCGACCTGCTCGTGGTGCCCGCGCGCACCACGGCCGAGGAAGTGGAGCGCCTTGAGCCCGACGCCATATTCCTGTCCAACGGCCCCGGCGACCCGGCGGCCATCCCGGGCATCGCCGAGACCGTGGCCCGGCTGGCGGACCGCTATCCCACGGCGGGCATCTGCCTGGGCCACCAGATCCTGGGCCTGGCCCTGGGCGGCAAGACCTACAAACTCAAGTTCGGCCACCACGGCCTGAACCACCCGGTCAAGGACCTGACCACCGGGCGCATCGAGGTCTCCTCCCAGAACCACGGGTTCTGCGTGGACGTGGACAGCCTCTCGGGCATCGCCGTGACCCACGTGAACCTGAACGACCAGACCCTGGAAGGCTTCCACCACGTGAAGAAGCCCATCCTGGCCATCCAACACCACCCCGAGGCCAGCCCCGGGCCCCACGACAGCAACTATTTCTTCAAACGATTCAGGGAAATGGTGCGCGAACACGCCGGGGTATAGACGCGGGCGAAAGATTCGGGCAATACTTTCGCGAAAATCGACCACACGAACGCATACAGGATCAGCATGTCCAGCGAACTCATCAAAGCCCGGTCAAAGATTTCGCAGATCAAAGGCTACCTGAAGCAAGAAAAGCTTCTTCCGGCCATCGTCTCGCTGCACGATTCCGTGTCCGTGATCTGTCGCACGCCCCTGCTCAAACACGAGAAGGACGAGTTCGCGCGCAGCCTGGACACCGCCCTGCATCTGCTCAACGGCGACAAGGAGTTCCGCAAGGTCTGTCCCATGGTCCTGGAGTACCAGGAGGGGTCGGAGAAGGAGCTCCTCTCCGCCCTCAAGGAGCTCCTGGAGGACCTCCAGGGCTCGGCCGTGTCCGAGGCCCAGAAGATGCTCCAGGCCATCGACGACACCAAGCGCATGCAGCTGGAGCGCGGCTCGCAGCTCCTTGAAAAGGGCAAGTTCAAGGACGCCAAGGTCATCTTCGACAAACTGCTGCTGCAGTTCGCCGACGACACGGACCTGAAATACGAGATCGCCGAGCTCTACCTCAAGTACGACCGCAACAAGGATGCCCTCAAGCACCTCACCGAGGCCCTCAAGGACTTCCCGGAATCCGCCCATCTCTACAACCGCGTGGGCATGGTCCTGCGCAAGATGGAAGAGTACGAGATGAGCGAGAAGTATTTCATGAAGGCCGTGCGCCTGTCCGACGACGACCCGGGCCTGTACTTCAACATCGGCAGGCTCTATATCGACTGGAAGCGCTGGGAGAAGGTGGACGAAATGGCCACCAGGGCCCTGGAGATCAACAAGGGCTTCGTCGAGGCCCAGAAGATGCGCTCCTTCGCCAACAAGCAGCTCAGGAAAGAGGAAAAGGCCCGCAAGCAGGCCTGATCCCCGCCCCTTGGGCCGCCCGGCGCGCGCGAGGCCCCATGCCCCCGCCGACCTGCGACGTGCTGATCCTCGGCTCCGGCCTGGCCGGACTGCGCGCGGCCTGGGCCGCCGCCGAGGCCGATCCCCGGGGCCGGGTGCTCCTGGCCACGGCCGGGCGCGGCCCGTCCGGTTCCTCCTTCACCAATCCCAATGCCCGCCTGGGCTTCCTGGCCCCGCAAGACCCCGCCACGCGCGAGGACGCCGCACGGCGCATACTGGAACTGGCCCCGCCGGGCGCGGCGCGGCCGGAGCTGGCGCGCATCCTGGCCCGGGAGGCCGCCGGACGCCTGGCGGACCTCGAAACCCTGGGCGTTCCCCTGGCCCGGGACGCGACGGGCGCGCCCGTCCTGCACCATTCATGCTTCGCCCCGGACCTGCGCTGCGCCGTGCAGCTCACGGATCTGCCCAGGACCCACGCCCTGCTCATGGAGCGAACGCGCTCCCTGAACGTGGAGGTCCTGGAGGGATACACGGCCCTGTCCATCCTCGCCGACCCGGAACACGGGACCTGCGGCGCGCTCCTGGCCCCGACCGGGGGCGGCCCGGCCCTGGCCGTGCGCGCCGGCGCGGTGGTGGCGGCACTGGGCGGCCCGGCCCCGCTGTTCGCGGCCAACCTGTGCGGCAGCGGGGGCACGGGCTGGTCCTACGCCCTGCTGGCGCGGGCCGGGGCCGAGCTTGCGAACGCGGGGTTCGTGCAGTTCTTCTGGAGCGACGCGCGGGACGGGAGCTTCGTGAACCCGGCCCGCCTGGCCCGGGACGGCGCGCGCATCCTCGCGCCAGACGGCGGCGAGGTCGCCCTGCCCCCGGACATGGCGGCCCTGGCCGCCTCCCGCGCCGGGCACGCGCCCGCGTCCTGGGGCCTGGCGGACAGGGCCCTGGACCGCCTCCTGGCCCGCCACGCGGGCGGGGACGGCGGCGTGGGCCTGCGCCTCGGCGGCCGGGAGACGCGCGTCCTGGCCCGGGCCCATTGCGGCAACGGCGGGGCCCTGGTGGACGCGGACTCGGCCACCACCGTTCCCGGCCTGTTCGCCGCCGGGGAATGCGCCACGGGCATGCACGGGGCCGACCGCCTTGGCGGGGCCATGGTGGCCGCCACCCAGGTCTTCGGGGCCCGGGCCGGGCGCGCGGCCATGCGCCGGGCCCGGGACGGGGAACAAATTTCCGACGCTTCGTTCAGCGAATTAACGAAGATAGCCCTCCCATTCACACGCACCCAGGCCCCGGACACGCCCGCCCCCCTGCCCGCGCCCTTAGGGGCGAAGGCCTTGGAGGGTGACAAACAATTCTTTGAAAATACTATTGAATCAATAGAAGCATCACTCCAGCTTCGAGCCCCAGAAGCACCCCGTCCGGACCTGGAATCGGCATTGACTGTGGCGCGCTCCTTGCATAAAATCATTTAGCGCGTGAATGATTTGCCGCCCCGGCAGTCGACCCGCACTTTCGGAGGACGCCATGCTCCATTCCCACGGGCGGTTCCTGACGCCCAGCACGGACACCCGCACCCTCTCCATCCTGGAGACCCTGGCCAAAGACAGCGCCGTGTCCCAGTCCGCCCTGGGCGAACGCACGGGCCTGTCCGGCGCGCGCGTCAACGGCTATCTGCGCGAGCTGAAGGCCCTGGGCCTCATCGAGCGGCGGCCCGTGAACGCCAAGAGCTTCGAATACGTGCTCACGGACCGGGGCCAGCGCGAACGCCGCTCGCTCCTCGACGAATACTGCGCGGAAATCGTGCGCGGCTACACGGCCCTCAAGGCCCTGGTGCATTCCAAGCTCGCGGACCTAGCCGATCGCGGAGTCAGCCGCCTGGCCCTGTGGGGCGCGTCCGAGACCTGCGAGGTGGTGCTCTCGGCCATCCGGGACACGGACCTCTCCGTGCTGGCGCTGCTGGACAGCGATCCGGCCAAGCACGGCACCCTGCTGGCCGGGCACGCCATCCTGCCGCCCGAGGTCCTGCCCTCCCTGCACTGCGACGCCGTGGTCATCACGTCCTTCGGACGCAGCCAGGACATACACGCCCAGCTCCGGCCCCTGGCCGAGGCCCACGGCCTGGAGGTGGTCAGGCTATGAACACGCATTTCCCCGTCATCCGCCTGCGCGGCGGCCGCGAGATCGGCCCCGGGCGGCCCTGCTTCCTGGTGGCCGAGATCGGCAACAACCACCAGGGCGACGAGGCCACGGCGCGGCAAATGATCAAACGCGCTGCCCAGGCCGGGGCCGACGCCGTGAAATTCCAGAAGCGCGACACCCGCGCCCTCTTGACCCGCGCCGGACGCCGGGCCCCGTACGCCGGGCCCAACAGCTTCGGCGCCACCTACGGCCAGCACCGCGACGCCCTGGAGCTGCCCCTGGCCGCCATGGCGCGGCTCAAGGAATACGCCGAGGCCCTGGGCCTGGTCTTCTTCGCCTCGGCCTGGGACCTGCCCAGCCTGCGGGGCATGGCGGACCTGGGCCTGGAGCTGTTGAAGATCGCCTCCGCCGACCTGACCAACCTGCCTCTGCTCAGGGCCGCCAGGGCCACGGGCCTGCCCATCCTGATCTCCACGGGCATGAGCACCCTGGCCGACGTGGAAGCGGCCCTGGCCGTGCTGCGGCCCCTGGGCGCGCGGCTGATTCTTTTGCACTGCAACAGCACCTACCCCTGCCCGGACCGGGACGTGGCCCTGCCCGCCATGAACGAGCTGGCCCGGCGCTTCGGGCTGCCCGTGGGCTATTCCGGGCACGAGCGAGGCATCGCCCCGTCCCTGGGCGCGGTGGCCCTGGGCGCGTGCGTTGTGGAGCGCCATTTCACCCTGGACCGCACGTGGCCCGGCACGGACCACGCGGCCTCCCTGACCCCGGAGGAATTCGCGGACCTGGCCGCCATGGCCCGCGAAATGGAGGCCGCCCTGGCCGGGCGCGCCAAGCGCGTGACCCCGGGCGAGGCGGCCTGCGCCGCCAAGCTGCGCAAGAGCATCGTGGCCGCGCGCCCCCTGCCCGCCGGGACCGTGCTCGCGGAAGCCGACCTGACCGTGAAGAGCCCGGGCACGGGCATCTGCCCCCTGCGCTGGGACGAGGTCCTGGGCCGCACGCTGCTGCGCGCCCTGGACGAGGACGAGATGCTGGCCCCCGGGGATCTCGCCGGTGACGAGGCCCCCGCCGAATCCGGCAAGGCCGCGGCCGGGGGCGCGTCGTGAACATCCTGATGATCGCGGTCAACGACCCGGCGGGCACGGCCATCGGCTTCGCCGAGGCCATCAACGAGCTGAGCCCCCATTTCTGCCGCGTGGCCACCCTGGAGACCCGCTACAACCACGGCTGGCGCAAGGACCTGCACGTGCCCGACCTGGACGAGGCGGGCCTGGAGGAGCTGCGCGACGCCCTGGCCACGGCGGACGTGTTCCACTTCCACATGACCGCGGACGAGCGCCTGCGCCTGGGGCCCTTCCTGCCCTCGGACTACCTGGCGGGCAAGACCGTGGTCCACCACCACCACGGGCACCCGGACTTTAGGGGCAACCCGGGCAAGTACCGGGACAAGTACGCGGCCCTGGGCCGCGGGAACCTCCTGGTGAGCACCCCGGACCTCCTGGACCTGCTGCCCGGGGCCCGCTGGCAGCCCAACCTGGTGGACGAGGACGCGCCCCTGAGCACCCCCCTGGCGGACAAACCGCTGGAGCCCGTGCTCGTGGCCCATTCGCCCACGTGCAAGGCGCTGAAGAACACCGACGACCTGCTACGCGCGATGCGCGAGATGCACGCCACGGGCCGGGACATGGGCCTGGACCTCATCGACGACGCGCCCCACGACGAATGCCTGGCGCGCAAACGGCGCTGCCACGTGTGCTTCGACCACATGCAGGGCTACTACGGCATGAGCAGCCTGGAGGCCCTGGCTCAGGGCCTGCCCACGGTGGCCGGGTTGTCGGAGAACTGCATGGGGCACATGCGGGAATTCGCGGGTCGCGACGACCTGCCCTGGCTGGTGGCGCGCGACCCCGGGGCCCTGGCCGCGACCCTGGGCAGGCTGGCCGACGATCCGGACGAACGCCTGCGCGCGAGCCAGGCCTCGCGGCGGTTCATGGAACAAAGCTGGAACAGGCGGCGGGTGCTCGATCGGCTGCTAAATTTCTACGCGTCCCTCTAGCAGGCCGTTGAAAAACAGCGATCTGCGGCGTTGCTGCAAAAAATGCAAAACCTCGCGTATTGGGATACGCGTCGGTCTTGCATTTTTTTTGCGCCTTGCATCTTACTATTTTTGAACGGCCTGCGTCCAAGGACCTCTCCGACAATCCTCTAGGCGGCCCCTTCCGCATCGATGGCCCCCGCGATGCAACCGGTGCGGTCGCCCGCGGCCAGGACGCGGCGGAAACGCGCCTCTTCCCCGGCCCGGCGCGCCGTATACAGGGCGCCCAGAATTTCCTCCAGCCCCTCGCGCAAGCGCATGGCGCGCAGGTTCACCAGGCCCAGCTCCAGGCCCAGCCGCCAGTCGTCCGGGCAGCGCAGCCCCAGGTAGGACAGGGTCCGCAGCCGAAGCCCCTGGGCCCCGCTGCCTTCCTCGGCCAGCAGCGCGCTCATCCTGCGCATCACCCCCTGGTCCTCGATCTCCAGGACCACGGCCTCCTGCAGGCAGTCGTAGGCCGACTGCGGCAGCCCGCTGCCCACGGCGTAGGAGAAGCCGCTATTCACGGGCAGCCAATGCCGTTCGCACTCCTTGGCCCAGGCCATCCAGAACTCCGCCGGGGTCGCGGGGTCGCTGCGGCGCAGGCCCGCGGCCAGGGCATGGCGCAGCCAGAAGGCCAGGGCCAGATCCATGCGCCCCAGGCGCAGCCCCAGGACCGAGGCCGTGAAATTCAGCTCGAAATCCCGGGCAAAGGAGGCCCGGGCCAGAATCTCCTCCAGCCGGGACAGGGCTTCCGCCCCGCGCCGCCAGAAAAAAAGGGCCCGCAGCAAGGCCGCCAGCCCATCGGCCTCGTGGCAGCGCTCGGCCATGGCCGCCAGCACGGGAACGGGGGCCACCTCGCAGGTCCCGGCCTCGTTCATGCGGTACAGGGCTTCCCAGACCGGGGCGTCCCCGCCGCGCCGGGCCTTGCCCGCGTGGCGTCCGGCCAGTTCCAGCACGCGCCGGGCGCGGTGCTCGGGCAGGTGTTCCGCGTTGACCCGAGCCCAGGCGGCGCGGGCCATGGCCTCGGCCTCGGCCGGGCGCGCGAGCCAGCGCCGCACCAGGGAATCCAGTTCCAGGATGTCCTCGAAGACCAGCACCTCGCGGCCGGGCTTGAAGAGGAGCGCGATGTCCGAGGACACGGACTGGTTCAGGACCAGGCAGCCGCAGGACGCGGCCTCGAACAGGCGGAAATTGACCTCCGAGAAGATGGCCTCGTTGGGCACCAGCCGGGTATCGTCGTAGAGATCGAGCATGGCCGCGTGGGACACGTCCTGCACCGCGTCCAGCCCGTGGCGCTCCCGCAGGTGCTCCACCATGAGCACGCGGGTCGGGCGTTCGGGCGAGATGCGGCCCACGAAGCGGAGGTCCGTGGCGCGTTCGCGCCAGGGCCTGAAGGGCCGCCGCAGACCGAACCAGGGCAGATGCTCCACCACGGGCAGGCCCAGACGCAGCAACCGGGGCATCCAGGCGTCCTGGGTGGTGAGCACGGCGTCGAACATCCGGCCGTAGGCCCGATGCCACCAGGCGTTGAGGTGCGTGTCCACGGACCAGAAGAGCTTGGCGCAGGACAGGGAGCCCAGGCCCAGGAGCAGGGTGCGGAGCCCCAGGGACTCCACGTCCAGGAGCAGCTCCGGCTCGAAGCCCCGCCCGTCCAGGAGGCCGGGCAGGTCCACGGGGCCCGGCCCGGGGGACAGGGCCAGGACCTCGTGGCCCAGGGCCGTGAAGGCCCGGGCCATGACCGAAGAGTTGACCACGCACACGCGCACGATGGGTAGGCTCCTTTCCAAGAAAAACGGCGGGCCCCGGACATTGCGGAAGGCGGGGCGGGGCTGCGCGCCGGGCTAAAAAATCCTGGTCAAAAAAAGGATGAACAGTTTCAATTTTCCCGGCATAATAAAGGGTATCACCGTGAATGCAACCCCGCGCCGCGCGGGCCAAGGAGAGATTCATGAACACCCTGCCCCCGGAACTCCTGGGGCTCATCCGCCATCGGGACTGGGAGGCCGTGCACGCGGCCTGCACCCGGGAGATGACCGACGCCACCCCCGACCAGGCCTTGATCCACGCGGCCCGGGTCATCCAGGCCATGGACATGCTCACCGGCGGCCTGCACACGGACCCCGAGGCCTGCCGCGCGGCGGGCTGGATCCTGATGCTGGCCGGAGCCGACGACCACGCCGTGAAATACCTGCAAATGGCCGAAACCATCCAGGATATCCAGGCCAAACACCAACAGGACGCCGACAACAACTAGCCCCGCCCTGCCCCGGCCGCTCAGGCCGTGAGGGTCTCCGCCAGTTCCAGAGCCGCCGCCAGGCTGCCCGTGTCCGCCGTATCCTTGCCCGTGATGTCGTAGCCCGTGCCGTGGTCCACGGAGGTGCGCACCACGGGCAGGCCCAGGGTCACGTTCACGGCCTCGGAGAAGTGCAGCAGCTTCAGGGGGGCCAGGCCCTGGTCGTGGTACATGGCCAGTACGGCGCTGTAGCGCCCGGCGGCCGCGAAATGGAACACCGTGTCCCCGGGCAGGGGCCCTTCCACGCGCACCCCGCGCTCCCGGGCCGCGCGTACGGCCGGGGCGATGATGCGGATTTCCTCGTCCCCGATCTTGCCGCTCTCCCCGGCGTGTGGGTTCAGGCCGCACACGGCCACGGGCGCGGGGTCCGGCTCCAGGCGGCGCACCAGGTCCCAGGTCAGGTCCAGGCACAGCCCCACGCGCTCGGGCGTGACCAGCCCGGCCACGTCGCGCAGCCGGGGATGGGTGGTGACCAGGGAGACCCGCAGCCGGGGGCCGCAGAGGTGCATGCAGACCCCGTCGCGTCCCGCGCCCAGGCGCTCGGCTAAAAATTCCGTATGCCCGGGGAAGTCGAAGCCCGCGTCCTGGAGCATGGCCTTGTTCAGGGGGCAGGTCACCACCCCGGCGGCCTGCCCGGCGTTCAAGATCTCGCAGGCGGCCTCCACGGCCAGGCCCGCGGCGCGGCCGCCCTCGGGATGCGCCTGCCCGGCGCGCACTGTGTACGCGCCCTGCTCCGGCGGGGTGAAAAGGGTCAGCGGGGCCGGGGGCGCGGCCACCTCGGCGCGCGTCACCGGCCGCCAGAATCGCGGCAGTCCCAGGCGTTGGCGATGATATTCAAGGCCCTCGGCCGGGCCGATGAGCACCACGGGGCGCGCGGGCGCGCGGCCCGCGCCCAGCAGGCGGCAGACGAGTTCGGGTCCCAGGCCGTTGGGGTCGCCCAGGGTCAGGAGCAGGGGGGAGGAATCCATGGCGCACCGTCCTTTACGCAGTTGTCGAGCGCGGCCCATGCCGCGCGCGACGACAGTACGCCAAGGCCCGCCCCCGGTCCAGAACCGGAGACGGGCCGGAAATCATCAGGTCTCGACCACGGAATTGTCGCAGTTGCCGTAGTGGCTGCGCGCGTAGCCGTCCGCCTCCCAGTCGTTCTCCCATTTGGTCTCGTCGATGAGATAGCGGTACTCGAACCGCTGGCCGGGCTCCAGCTCCAGGACTTTCTTGAAGGAGCCGTCCTTCAGGCGCTCCATGGGCGTGGCGTAGAGGTTCCAGTTGTTGAACTCGCCCACCAGGGCCACGGACCCCGCGCCCGGGGCCGCGTCCGCAGGCAGGCGGAAGGTGACCTTCACCCTGGCCTTGGTCTTCATGTACTGCTTCTTGATCGCCATGGCATCCTCCAGCGCGGCGCGGGGGGCGCCGCGAAGCGTTGACGGCCTCAGACGGACACGCCGAGGCCGCGATAGACGTCCAGGTAGCGCCGGGCGGCGTCCTCCCAGGAAAAGGCCACGCCCATGGCCCGGCCGCGCAGGGCGGCCCACTGTTCCCGATCCTCCCACAGGGCCACGGCCCGGCCCACGGCCTCGGCCAGCGGCCCGGCCTCGGGGCGCGGGAAGATGAAGCCCGTGGAGCCCTCCCCGGGCCAGGGCACGATGGTGTCGCCCAGCCCGCCCACGGCCGTGGCCACGGGCGGGGATCCGAAACGCAGGGCGTACATCTGGGTCAGGCCGCAGGGCTCGTAGCGCGAGGGCATCAGGAAGATGTCGCAGCCCGCCTGGATGAGGTGCGCCAGATCCTCGGTGTAGCCGATGACAGCCTCCACGCGGCCCGGCCAGTCCTCGCGCAGGGCGGCCAGGCGCGCCTCGAACTCCAGCTTGCCCTCGCCCAGGACCACCAGGCCCACGTCCAGGTCCATGAGCCGCTTGATGGCGTCCAGCACCAGGTCGATGCCCTTCTGCCGCCGGAGCCTGCCGATGAATCCCAGGATGGGCCGGTCCATGAGGGCCTCGTCCATGCCGAAGGTTTCGATGAGCGCGCGCTTGCAGGCCTCTTTGCCCCGCGTGTCGGCCCGGGAGTACGAGCTGGGCAGGAAGCGGTCCGAGCCCGGGTCCCAGACCTCGTAGTCCGCGCCGTTCAAGATGCCCGTGAGCAGGTGGGAACGATGGCGCAATATGCCTTCCAGTCCGCAGCCGAACTCCGGGGTCAGGATCTCCCCGGCGTAGCCCGGGCTCACCGTGGTGATGGCGTCGGCGTAGGCGATGCCGCCCTTGAGCAGGTTGAAGTCCCCGTAGTACTCCACCCCATCCATGTGCCAGGCCTCGGGCGGCAGGCCGCTGGTCTCGAACAGGCGACTGGAAAAGCGCCCCTGGAAGGCCAGGTTGTGGATGGTCAGGACGCTTCTGGTCCGCGCCAGGCGCGGGTCGTCCCGCCGCCAGAAGTGCAGGTAGGCGGCGGCCACGGCGGTCTGCCAGTCGTTCAGGTGGATGACGGAGGGCACGGGCTCCAGACGCCGGGCCAGCTCCAGCACGGCCCGGGAGAAGAACACGAAGCGCTCGCAGTTGTCGAAATAGTCGCCGTGGTGGGTGCAGTAGTGGAAACGGCGGTCGAAATACTCGGCGCGGTCGATGAAGTACACGGGCATGCCGTGGAAATCCGCCCGGTACACGTCGCAGGTCACGGGGTCCCAGGGGTAGCCCACGGGGCAGCCGGAGATCTGCAGCCGCACCGGGAACTCGGCCGTGGACATGCGCCCGTACATGGGCGTGACCACCGCCGTGTTCACCCCCTGGCGGTGCAGAGCCAGGGGCAACGCTCCCAGCACGTCGGCGAGCCCCCCGGTCTTGGAAAAGGGGAACATCTCCGAGGTGGCGAAAAGGACCAGTGGTGCTGCCATGATGCGACGTCTCCCGGAATCAGGGCACCGTACGCGCGGCGGGTTACGGTTTCAGGTCGCCGGGGAGTCGCAACGTCCGCCGGAAATCCTCAAGGATGCTGCCATGGTCGAAGGCCAGGACCCCGGGCAGGCCGTCCAGGGGGAAAAAGCGCGCCGTGGCCGCGTCGTCCCCGGCCCGCAGGGCCCCGGGGTCCACGGCCTGGGCGGCGAAGACCACGCTCATGGTGTGCATGCGCGGATCGCGCCCGGGGTCGGAATACACGCCCAACAGCCCGATGAGCACGATGTCCAGCCCCGTCTCCTCGCGGGCCTCGCGCACGGCCGCCGCCTCCACGGTCTCGCCGTAGTCCACGAACCCGCCGGGCAGGGCCCAGCCGAAGGGCGGATTGGCCCGCTCCACCAGCACCACCCCGCGCCGGGCGTCGAAAATCACCGCGTCCACCGTGGGCACGGGGTTGCGGTGCTGCCTGCCCCCGGCGCGGCTGCTGTCCGAATCCATGGGTCATGCACCTCGCTACGGCCAGAAGCCGTTTTCGGCCCGGGAAACCGGGCCATTATGGGCAAATATAGGGCAATGAAAAATCGAAGACAAGAATCTTTTGAATAATTGAAGTTGTTTGAAACTCCCCAGCGGGAAAACGGGCCGTGGTTCAAAAATTATTCCCCCGTCGCCCCCCTGCCCGGGGCCCGCGCCCCGGCCCCGTCCGCCCCCGCAACGAGCCCACAAAAAACGGAAACCGGCTTTACCCCGCCAAAGGTAAAGCCGGCTTCCCGTAAAGAAAGGATGGGATGACGCACAGAATATAGCAGATATCGTGCCAACGCCGGGAATCCCGGAAGAAAAACAATATCACACCGCAATAACTGGAAAATGTTCCTGACGGCTCGAAACGGGACCACGCGCGGGGGTAAAATTTTTTGGCCCGTTCCGGCCGAAACCCCCTGCATGACTGGGGCGGAGGTTCAAATATTTACCCTTGGGGCGGTTCAGGAACCGGCCGGAACTGGGCGGAACCCGGCGGCGCGAAGGGCGTCCATGGACACGGCGCCCAGGCGGTGCACCACGAGAACGCCGTCCTCGCCCGCGCCAACAACGGTGGAGGCCGCGCCCCCCGAGGGGCCGGGGGCCAGGGCCAGGACCCCGTCCACGCGCCGGACCAACTCGGGATCCAGCCGCGCGGGGTCCGCCGTTGCCGGACGGCCGCTCAGGTTGGCGCTGGTGGCGATGAGCGGCGCGCCCGCCGCGAGGCACAGGCGCGCGGCCAGGGGATGCGGGGTCAAGCGCACGCTGGTCAGGCCCCGCTCGTCCGATACCTGGGGCGGCAGGTGCGCCCGCGCACGCACCAGCACGGACAGGGGCCCGGGCCAGAAGCTCCCGGCCAGGCGCTCCAGGGTCCCGGATATCTCGTCCGTGACCAGGGAAAGCTGCTCCATGGCCCCCACCACCAACGGCAGGGGCTTGGCCGGGGCGCGGCCCTTGATGGCCATGACCCGGGCGGCGGCGCGCGCGTCGCGGCCGTCCCCGCCCACGGCGTAGAGGGTCTCCGTGGGGTAGACCAGGCAGCCCCCGGCGCTGACGATCTCCAGGGCCCGCTCGAAATCCACGTTCATCGCGCGCACCAGTCCTCTATCCGCGCCTCGATCTCCTCGGGGGCGTAGGAAGGGTTGTCGTACATGCCCACGGCCCGGCGCTGGCGGTAGGCCTCGTACAGGATCACGGCCGCGGCCACGGACACGTTGAGGCTCTGGACCATGCCCATCATGGGCACGTAGATCTGGTCGGGCACCAGTTCGTCCAGCTCAGGGTCCACGCCCCGGTGCTCGTTGCCCAGCATGATGGCCGTGGGCCGGGTCATGTCCCAGTCCATGAGCGGCCGCGCGGTCTCGGAAAATCCCGTGGACAGGATCTGGTAGCCCTGGCCGCGCAGGCCGCCGACCAGGGCGGCGGCGGCGGTGTGGCGCGTGCGGGAGACCCATTTCTTGGCCGAGGCCGAGGACTTGCGCCCCAGGTTGGGAAAGGCCGTGTCCGTATAGTAGAGGTCGACCTCGTTGACGCCGAAGGCGTCGCAACTGCGCAGGATGGCGGAAACATTGTGCGGGTCGTGGATGTTGGCCAGGACCAGGCGCAGGTCCTTCTGCCGGCGCATAAGGACTTCGCGCACGCGGTCCTTGCGCTCCTGGGTTCTGCACTGGGGAATCTTGGGCATCTGGGCGGCTCCCGGGACTGTTTCCCGCCTGCGGCGGAAAGCGGTTCTCGACGTGCCGCCGTGAATGCCACGTTTTGCGCACCAAGGCAAACCGCCCGGCCAAAGCACCATGATTCCGGAAACGCTTCTAGGCGATGGCTTGGCGAATCTTTTCCAACAGTCGATCCAGGTCGCAGGGCTTGACCAGATAGTCGAAGGCCCCCTGGCGCACGCCCTCGCGGGCCGCGCGCTCCGAACCGTGGCCCGTGAGGATGATCACGGGCATGGCGGGCAGCATCTTCTTGAAGACCCCGAGGAGCTCGATGCCGTCCATGCCCTCCATCTTCAGATCAACCACGGCCACGTCGAAGTCCCGGCCGCGCAGATGCTGGATGGCCTCGGCCCCGGACGAGGCCAGGGTGGCGTCCACGCCCCGCCGCGCCAGACGCTTGCCCAGCACGTTGATGAAGGCCTGCTCGTCGTCCACCAGCAGCAGCCTGATGGGTTCGTCCGCCATGCTCCCTCCTCTACAACTCCACTTTACACGGCCCCGACCGCCGTCAGGCGGTCCCCACACGCGGCACGCCTCGCGGCGGAAGGCCTAGAAGCGTGCAAGCGCAAGGCGCAAGGCCGGGGCAAGACCGAAGCGTATCCAAATACGCGAGGTTTTGCCCCGGCCGCAGCAACGCGGCGATTGTGCGCTTATAGGCCTTCCGCCTAGTCGCCGCGGCGCAGGGCGATATTCATGGCCTGAGCCTCCAGGATGCGCTGATCCTGCTCCCGGCGCCGGGCCCCGGCCTGGGCGATCTTGTCCATGAGCACCTCGACCTCGCAGGGCTTCATGAGGTAGTCGAAGGCCCCGCGGCGCATGCCCTCGATGGCCGTCTCCACGGTGGCGTGGCCCGTGAGCATGATGACCTCCACCATGGGCTGGTCGGCCTTGATGCGCTGGAGGGTCTCGATGCCGTCCAGCCCGGGCATCTTCACGTCCAGGACGACCACCTCAACGAGATCGTCGGCCTGCAGGGCGTCGAGGGCCTCCTGGCCGCTGGTCGCCGTCTTGACCTTCAAGCCCCGCTTGTCCAGGCGCTTGGCCATGGCATCCAGAAAACCCTGTTCGTCGTCCACCAGCAGCACTCGCTCGTGCATCAGGAGCCTCCTTCGGAGTTGATCGTCCCAGGTTCATGGCCGCCGCCCCGCGCGTCCCGGTCCGTCCGGGGCAGGGGCAGGCGGATGGTGAAGGTGGTGCCCACTCCCACGGAGCTGGCCACCGTGATCTCCCCGCCCATCTTCTTGACGATGCCGTAGATGATGGACAGGCCCAGGCCCGTGCCCTTGCCCACGGGCTTGGTGGTGAAAAAGGGGTCGAAGATGCGTGGCAGGTTGGCCTGGGGGATGCCCGCGCCCGTGTCGGCCACGCTGATGACCAGTTCGTCCCCTTGCCGGGCCGTGCCCAGCCTGAGCTCGCCGCCGCCGCTCTCCATGGCGTCGATGGCGTTGTTCACGAGGTTCAGCAGGACCTGCTGCATTTCGGAACACGAGGCGTGGATGTGCGGCAGGCCCTCGTCGAAATCCGTGACCATGGTCACGTTGGCGTAGCGCGCGCGCTGCTCCGAGAGGTCGGCCATCTCGGACACCAGGTCGTTGACGTCCACCTCCGTGGGCGTGGGATCGAGCTTGCGCGCGAAGGACAAAAGCTTGTGGGTGATCTCCCGGCAGCGGCGGCCCTGGCCCCGGACCTGGGCCACGGACTCCATGATCTCGGCGTGGCGGGGCGTGGCGCGCATGGCCTCCTCGTCCATGAGGTCGCCGATCCACCCGGCCTCCTCCATCATGATGGCCACGGGGTTGTTGATCTCGTGGGCGATGCCCGCGGCCAGCTCGCCCACGGACACGAGCTTGCCCGCCTCCACGATCTGCTCGTTCATGCGCTCCTTGTCCTTGTCGGCGCGCACGATGGAGCCCACCATGCGCCGCGAGAGCACCACGGCCATGAACACGATGGCAGCGCCCGACAGGAGCACGCCCACCAGGGCCACTAGGCGCGCGTGGTAGAATTCGGCGAAGGCCTCGGACTCGTCCTGCTGGTAGACCAGGTACCAGCTGCCGTCCTTGAGGGGGGCGGCCAGATAGAGCAGGGGCTCGCCGTGGGGACCGGGGCGCACGTCCATGGCCGGGGGCGGGACCGGGCGCAGGACGTCGGCCGGGACGTCGCCCGAACCGCCCTGCCGGGCCCCGGCCGCCTGGACCAGACGCACGATGCCCCGCATGGTGTCGGGGTCGGGCACGAAACCGCCCCGGCTCCTGGTCTGCAGGCCGCCCTCGCGGTTCACGATGTAGGCCTGGCCCGTGCGTCCCAGGCGGATGGAGTCCACCAGTTCGTTGAAGGCCACGAAGTCGATGGTGGAGCGCACGATGCGCACCTCGCCGTTCCAGACCCGCTTCACGGCCACGATGAAATGCGGCAGGCCCCGCAGGCCCAGGAACACGTCGCTGATGTAGTGGTCGCGGCGCATGGCCTCGCGGAACCAGAGGGCCTGGGAATAGTCGGCCTCCTCCAGGCGGAAGGGCCCGGCGTAGGCCGTCTGGAGGCCTCCGGCCCCGACCACGCCGATGTCCACGAAGACCCCGCCGTGCCTGCGCTGCAGGCTGAGGAGCACATCCTCCAGCAAGGCCTCGTCCTGCAGGCGCTCGCCGTCCAGGATGTCCGCCACCACCTGGATCTCGGCCAGCTTCTCGCGCAGGAATCCGTCCACGTTCTGGCGGTGCTTGAGCACCAGCTGCTCCACGTGGGCCAGGACCTTCTCGCTGTACGCGGACTGGAACTGGTAGCCGCCGATGACCGAGAGCCCCAACAGGGGCGCCAGGGAGACCAACACGATGGTCACGATCATGGTGCGCCGCAGCGCCTGGTATTGCTTTTCCATGCTGGCCGATCTCCGTCCGGTTCGACGCAACCGTCCCATTTCATTCCATAGTGCATCAATCCCATCCGCGCACACGCCTGTCAACACGCCGGGCCGCGATTTTTTCCCCGCCCCGCGGGCGCGACGGGCGCGCGGCGCGCCATGTGAAAAATTTATTTTGAAAATGAATATATTACCAAAGGGCACCGGGACAATATTTCCTTGCGTGCTGGCGGCTCCCGCCCAGAGGAGCCCAATTCCGTCCTTGACAACACTTGTTAAATTCATGTCAAAGTGTTGCATCATGTTCCACACACGAAACACCACCGCCCCATGAGCAGCGCCCTGGTCCACGGCATCCTGAACTCGCCCGTGCCCTTTTTGCCGCTCTTGGACGAGATTCCCCTGGCCGTGCTCCTGCTGGACACCCGACGGCGCGTGGTGGCCATGAACCAGGCCGCCGAGGTGCTCATTGGCTTTCCGGCGCGGCGCAGCCTGGGGCTGCCCTGCCGCTACGCCCTGCGCGGCAGCCTGTGCGGCCGCAGCTGCCCCCTGGCGGGACTGGACCGCGACAGCTCCCCGGCCTGCGCCGAGGGCGACATCATCAACGCCGACCGCGAACGCATCCCCGTGCGCGTCACGGCCTCGCCCGTGCGCGCTGCGGACGGGTCCGTGCAGGGCTACATGGAGACCGTGGAGGACCTGCGCCTGCTCCGAAACCTGGAGCCCAGCCAGCAGGCCGCCTTCGGGTACGCGGGCATCATCGGCCACAGCCCCAAGATGGAGAAGCTGTTCCAGCTGCTGCCCAGCGTGGCCCAGACCGACTCCTCGGTGCTCATCACCGGCGAAACGGGCACGGGCAAGGACCTGGTGGCCGAGGCCATCCACCAGTCCTCGGACCGGGCCAAGGGCCCCTTCGTGAAGGTCAACTGCGGGGCCCTGCCCGAGACGCTCCTGGAGGGCGAACTCTTCGGCCACGTCAAGGGCGCGTTCACCGGCGCGGTGGAGAACAAGTCCGGCCGCTTCAAGCTGGCCCACAACGGAACCCTGTTCCTCACGGAAATCGGCGACCTGCCCCTGCCCCTGCAGGTCAAGCTGCTGTCCTTCTTGGACGACAAGACCTTCTATCCCCTGGGCGGCACCAAGCCCGTGAAGGTGGACGTGCGCATCATCGCCGCCACCCTGCGCGACCTGGAGGAGATGGTGGCCCAGCGCCTGTTCCGCGAGGACCTCCTGTACCGCCTGAACGTGGTGCGCATGCACCTGCCGCCCCTGCGCGAGCGCGGCGAGGACCTGGAGATGCTCACGGACCATTTCCTGGCCATGTTCCGGGCCTCCTTCGGCAAGGAGGTCAAAAGCCTCGGCCCGCGCACCCGGGACATCCTGCTCGGCCATCCCTTCCCGGGCAACGTGCGCGAACTGCGCAACGTGGTGGAATACGCGGTCAACGTCTGCGAGGGCGACACCGTGCTGCCCGAGCACCTGCCCGCGTACATGACCCGGCCGCACCCGGCCCCGGCCCCGCGCCCAGTGGAGCCCGGAGCCCCGGCCCCGCCGCGCGCCGCGGCCAGGCCCCACGCCCCCAACTGGGACGCGGCGGAACGCGAGTTGATCATGGACGCCCTGGTGCAGGCCAAGGGCCGCCGGGGCCGCGCCGCGGACATCCTGGGCTGGGGCCGCAGCACCCTGTGGCGCAAGATGAAGAAACACGGGATCGATCCCCAGGGGCCCCCGGCATGACCAAGATCCTCATCACCCTGGACCTGGACCACGTGGCCGCCCGCTTCGACCTCACGGCCGAGGCCTGGCTGGGCCGCCTGGAGAGCGGCGCCGAGGCCGACGGCAAGACCCTGGTGCTGTCCTCGGCCTCGGCCGACGAACTGTGCAAGCTGGTGCTCACGGAAAAGGTCTCCCTGGTGGTCTGCGGAGCCATCGAGGGCAAGTATTACGACTATCTGCAATGGAAGGGCGTGGAGGTCTACGACTCGGTCATCGGCGGCCTGGACTCGGTGCTCGCGGCCCTGGACTCCCGCACCCTGGAACCCGGCGCGGTCCTGGATTGCCCCGACGACATGTGATTACCGATATGTGGCTTTTTGTTTCTTTTTGTCTTTGATAATTCGTTTCGTATAGTTTCAATTCGTCTCGCCTGTTTCGCCTCCAATCGCCAATTATCCGGTATTCAGACATATTTTTTCTGGCATGCTTTCTGCTTTTCCGGCCTGACTTTGTGAATTTCATGCCAAGAGCCATGGCCGGACAACGCGGGGAGATCCGCGTTGCCAAGGAGTCGAAAAGCATGGGCCCGCGCGTTCTCATCCTCGCGCCGGACGACGGTTTCCGCAGCCAGCTGGCCTTCCGCCTGGCCGCCGCCGGCATCGTGGTGGACGAGGAGGCGGACACCGGCGAGGCTGTGCGATTTCTCACAGACAGGGGCGCGGACGTGATCCTGTTCCTGGCCCGGGAGTGCGGCGACGAGGATCTGGGCCGCATCCGCAGGCTGGCCGACGCGGCCCCCAAGGCGGGCATCATCCTCCTGGAGAGCGGCGGGGACGTGGATTTCGCCATGCGCGCCAGGAGCCAGGGGGTGCTGGACGACATGCTGGTGCCCTTCGACGTCAACGAGCTGCTGCACAAGATCCAGGGCGCGGGCAAACGGCCCGCGAAACGAAGCTGAGCCCGGGGCCGGATCGCGGCCCCGGCATGAACGCAAGCCGGGTGGGGCGCCCGGACAAACCTTTGGAGGACGGCTGATGGACATCACTATCAAGGACCTCATGATCCCCATCGGGGAGTACGTCTCCGTGGGGATCGAGGACACCCTCCTGGACTGCTTCCTGGCGCTGGAGGAAGACAAGAAGACCAGGGGCCAGGCGCATTCCCACCGCGACGTGCTGGTCTTCGGGCCGGACGGGGGCGTGCGCGGCAAGGTGACCATGACGGACATCTACCTGGCCCTGGAGCCCGGATACAAGAGCATCCTGGAGTCCATGGACCAGCGGTCCGTGCTGACCCCGGACTACATGGCCGCGATGTTTAGGGAATACGACCTCTGGTCCGCGCCCCTGGCGGACCTCTGCCGCAAGGCCTCGGGCCTGAAGGTGGCGGACATCATGCACGAGCCCGCCGAGACCGAGTTCGTGGACGCGGGGGCGGGCCTGGACAAGGCCCTGCACCTCTACGTCATGGGCGCGCACCAGCCTCTGCTGGTGCGCGAGGGCGGCAAGGTCGTGGGCGCGCTGCGCTTCGGCGACGTGTTCAGCAGGATCAAGGCCCTCGTCCTGGCCTGCGCCAGATAATCCCCATCCAACCCCAGACAAAGGGAAGGTAATCCAATATGACTGCCGCAACCAAACAAGCCGCGTCCTTCGACTGGAAACGGCTCGTGTTCATGCTCACCGGCGTGGCCCTGTTCTGCGTGGTCTATTTCTCGCCGGCCTGGCCCGACGCCATCGACCCCATGGGCGAGCACTTCCTGCTCTCGCGCGAGGGCAAGGGCGCCCTGGCCGTGTTCCTGCTGGCCGGGACGTGGTGGGTCTTCGAGGTGGTGCCCATCGGCGTGACCTCGCTGATGATCGGCATCCTCCAGGCCCTGTTCCTGATCCGCCCGGCCAAGGTGGCCTTCAAGGACTTCATGGACCCGTCCGTGATGTTCATCTTCGCCTCCCTGGTCATCGGCACGGTGTTCACCAAGACCGGGCTGACCAAGCGCCTGGCCTACAAGATGCTGGACATCGTGGGCGAGCGCACGTCCATGATCCTGCTGGGCAGCTTCGTGGTCTGCGCGGCGCTCACGCACATCATGGCCCACACCGCCGTGGCCGCCACCCTGTATCCGCTGCTGGTGGCCATCTACAGCCTGTACTCCGACGACCCGCACACGCCCACCAAGTTCGGCAAGGGCCTGTTCATCGGCATGGCCTACGTGGCCGGGGCCGGGTCCATCGTGACCCTCTTGGGCGCGGCGCGCGGGGCCGTGGCCCTGGGCTTCTACAAGGACATCATGGGCCAGGACATCACCTTCTTCCAGCTGACCTACTACATGTTCCCCATCGGCTGGCTGATGACCTTCCTCTTGTGGGGCTTCTTCATGATCTTCTGCAAGCCCGAGCACAAGACCATCCCCGGGCTGCGCGCAAAGGCCCGCGAGCTCAACGCCGGCCTGGGCCGCCTGAGCCGGAACGAAATCCTGGCCGCCGTCATCGTGGGCACGGCCATCGTGATCATGAGCCTGCGGTCCTTCATCCCGGCCTTGAAGCCCATCGACAAGACCGCCATCATCCTCATGACCACGGTGCTCTTCTACGTGTTCCGCATCCTGGACCTTCGGGACCTGGAGGAGGTGCCCTGGAACATCATCCTGCTCTTCGCCGGGGCCATGTCCATCGGCTTCTGCCTCTGGGAGACGGGCGCGGCCAAGTGGCTGGCCGTGAACTGGCTGGCCATGTTCAAGGAGGCCCACTGGTTCATCTTCGTCATGTCCATCGCCTTCTTCGTGATGATCATGACCAACTTCATCATGAACGTGGCGGCCATCGCCATCTCCCTGCCCGTGGCCCTGGTCATCGCGCCCTACCTGGGCGTGGCCGGCGAGGTCATCCTGTTCTCCTCGCTCATCGTGGCGGGCATGCCCTTCCTGCTCCTGGTGGGCGCGGCGCCCAACGCCATCGCCTACAATTCCAGACAGTTCACCAGCGGGGAGTTCTTCATGTACGGCATCCCGGCGTCCATCCTGCTGATGGCGGTCACGGGACTGGCCGTGTACGTGCTCTGGCCCCTCATGGGCATGTCCATCACCCTGCCCGCGGGCGGGTAGACCACACGCAGGCATTCGACTATGAGGTAATGGTGCGGCCCCGTCTTTCCGGGGCCGCGCCGCCACGCCTACAACCATCAGCGGACGGAGAGCCCCATGCAGGTCAACAAGCTCATCGACAGCATCGTGAACCGCGTCAACGTCAACCTCCACGAGTTCGCCGAGGTGGGCCCCCACATCCGCACCCTGATCAATCCGGACAACTACTCGGCCTTCTACGCCTTCTACGCCCTGACCACCCACCACCCCCTGCGCTTCCAGTTCTCCGAGTCCTGCATCTCGGGCACCTATTTCCTGGGCAAGTGCGTGGTGGACCGCTCCATCGTCTACAAGAGCGACATCCGCGGCGACGAGCTCAAGCGCAAGGGCGACAGCGTGGACTTCGAGGGCATGACCATCAAGCTCTACAACGACGAGTTCATCTCCATCCGCGACAGCTTTCTCATCAAGACCCTGGTGCACAACAAGTCCCACGATCCAGAAAACCTGGAGAAATTCGCCATCCGCAACACCGTGGCCCTGCACTGGTCCAACATCCACGGCTCGCCCATGGAGGGCTGCCTGCTGGAGCCCTTCGCCACCGTGGACCTGACCAGCGCCCACAACTGCGTGTTCGGCATGCACAGCTACGTGCAGGCCGGGGAGATCTCCCACACCTACGTGGAGCCCGGGCGGGTCTGGATCCGCTCCGAGGGCTCCTTCGAGTTCGACTACCGCTTCCCGCGCGAGGTGCTGCCGCACTACATCGACTACAAGGTGGGCGCGCGGCCCACGGGCGTGATGATGGACTACGTGGAGAACCGCAAGGAGGACTTCGTCCCCATCTACAGCTCCGTGAACCAGGGCCAGCCCCGGGACGTGCCCGAGGGCGCGGCCGTGTCCCCCTACGCCGTGGTCAAGGGTTCCTGCCAGGTGGACAAGAAGGTCCTCGTGGCCCAGCGGGCCTACATAGAGGATTCCTCCCTGGGCGAGGGCGCCAACGCCCAAGAGAACTGCTACATCGTGCATGCGCACCTGGAGGGCATGAACGTCACAGCCCACGGCGGCAAGATCATCCACGCCCACTGCGGCCCCAACTGCTTCGTGGGCTTCAACGCCTTTGTCCACGGCACCCCGGAAAATCCCGTACAGGTGGGCAAGGGCTGCATCATCATGCCCCACACCATCATCGACGCCGTTGAACCAATCGAAATTCCAGGAGGTTCACTTGTCTGGGGATACATCACCCGCCAGCAGGACATCACCAACAACAGCGTGGCCCTGACGCGGCTTCGCGAATTCAGCGGCGAAGCGGAATTCGGCAGCATGCGGTTTTCCGGATCGGGCAAGGCCTTCGTGGACGCCTTCACCCACCGCATCCAGCATATCCTGGAAGAGAACGGCGCCTTCTATGACGGAAAATCAATGGCCGGACACGCCCAAAAGAACCAGGACATGTCTTTCAGCATTGTGCAACCCTACCCCGACGGCCCTCTCAAAGGCATCTATCCCACCGTGGACATCGCTCCGGCAATGCTTGATCTATTTTAAACAAGCAGCGTGAACCTCCAGCCCTATTGCGAAAACAACATATTGGAATCAAAAAAATAACAAGGCCAATATAGAGCTTTCCGGCAACCTGGGCGACCGCACAAATGCTCCGTGCACACGGCACGGGAGTTGCACAACCACCGCATCGTTATTCCAGGCGCATGGTAGCGCGCAACGGCCGTGGGTTCCCACCATTCCCGCCTTCCTTGCGGGACATGGCGGGACCCTTCACATAAAGGCTGATTTCGCGCACCATTGCCTGAAGTTTGTTCACCGGTGAGCTTGACCCGCTGAACATCTTGGTGAAATATGCCTTTCCGGGCTTTGGTCGGACCACGTTCCCCAAGGCCCGTATTCCGTCACCCTCCATTTTTAAGGACAACGACATGGCGAACAACCACCAAGAAACCCTGACCAGGCCCAGGAAACGCCTGGGCGCGGTGGCACTGACCTTCGTGCTCATGGCCGTGACCTGGGTAGTGCTCTCGGGCAAATTCGACCCGTTCCACATGAGCCTAGGCGTAATCTGCTGCGCCATCGTGGCCTGGGCGTCGTCGGACCTGCTCTTCCCACCGAACACGCAGGCCGCCGTAACCGGGGTATGGTTCAGGTTCATCCTGTACATCCCCTGGCTGATCTGGGAAATCGTCAAGGCCAACATCTGGCTCCTCTACCTGGCTTTCCATCCGCGTATGATGTCGATGATCTCCCCCAGGGTCATCAAGATCGACTCCTACCTGACGGGAACCATGGCCCGGTTGACCTTCGCCAACTCCATCACGCTCACCCCCGGCACCATCACCGTGTATGTGGACCGCTTCGGCCGCTACACCGTGCACGCCATCGACAAGAAGTCCGCCGACGGACTGCCCGGGGACATGGAGCGGAACATCGCCAAGACCTTCGGGGAGGAATAGATGGACGGCTTCTTCATAGGCACGGCCCTGGCGCTCATCGCCATCATGCTCATGACCCTGTACCGCGCCGTGGTGGGTCCCACGGCCCTGGACCGCCTGGTGGGCGTCAACGGCATCGGCTCCAAGACGGTGGTGCTGCTGATCATCGCGGGGCACCTGTTCCATCGCCAGGACATGTTCGTGGACATCGCCCTGGCCTACGGCATGCTCAACTTCATCGCGGTCATCGCCGCGGCGAGATATTTCCAGAAACGCAAGGGGCTCCGCAACCAGCCCCAGGACAACTAGGAGGCATCATGCTCGATCTCGCGGTCAAAGCGCTGCTCGTCCTGGGCCTCGTCGTCTTCTTCGGGGGTTCCCTGGGCATCCTGCGCTTTCCGGACTTCTATTCGCGCCTGCACCCGGCCGGGAAGATGGACACCCTGGCCTCGCTGCTGATGCTCGGCGGCCTCGCGCTGTACGAGCTGCACCACCTGGATGTGGGCTCCATTCTCACGGCCCTGAAGATCATGCTCATCCTGGTCTTCGTGTTCATCGCCAGCCCCACCGCCACCCACGCCATCGTGGACGCGGGCTTCAGGGCCGGCCTCAAGCCCTGGACCCAGGGCGAGCCCAGGAGGTAGGCGCATGATCTGGCAAATCGACCTGGCTATCCTGCTGCTGGTGGTGATCTGCGCCATCGGCGCCCTGCAGATCAAGGATCTCTTGGGCGCGGGCATACTGTTCGGCGCGTACAGCTTCATGATGTGCGTGCTGTGGACCGTGATGGGGGCCGTGGACGTGGCCTTCACCGAGGCCAGCGTGGGCGCGGGCGTTTCCACCGTGCTCTTCCTGGCCGCCGTGTTCAGAACCGCAAGGAGGTCGAAAGACTGATGAAAAAGCTCGCTTTCATCTCCACGGTGCTGACCGGCATCATCCTTATCGCCGTGACCGTGGACTTCCCGGCCTTCGGCGACCCCCAGTCTCCGGCGTCCACGTACCTGTCCAACTACTACATCGAGCACAGCCTCGAAGACACCGACGTGCCCAACTTCGTCACGTCGCTGTTAGCCGACTACCGCGGCTTCGACACCATGTTCGAGACCACGGTGGTCTTCTGCGCGGGCGCGGCCTGCTTCTTCCTCCTGGGCGCCTACACGCGCAAGGATGACGAGCGCAGGCACTACTTCCGCCACAAGCCCTCGGGCGTGGTCCTGACCATCAAACCCGGCGGCACGGCCCCGAAGACGGGCGGCGAGTTCGAGCAGATCGACCCCACCTGGGTGCCCTACGACTTCATCGTCTCGCGGGTCGCCAAGATGATGGTCCCCTTCATCCAGATCTACGCCCTGTACGTCGTGGCCCACGGCCACCACAGCCCGGGCGGCGGATTCCAGGGCGGCGTGATCCTCGCGGCGGCCTTCCTGCTTTTGGCCCTGTCGCACAACATGACCACCCTGACCTCGCGGATATCCAACAAGGTTCTGGGCATCATGAGCGCCGGAGGCGTGATCATCTACTCGGGCTGGGGCGCCCTGGCCCTGTTCTACGGGCACAACTTCCTGGACTACTCGGCCATGGCCGGGCTCCTGGGCGTGGACCCGGTGTACGCGCGCTCCCTGGGTATCCTCTTCGTTGAAATCGGCGTGGCCCTGACGGTCATGTCCACCATGGTCATCATCTACAACAACGTCGCCTCCCTGGGCAGATACGAGGAGGGCCTGTAGCCATGATGGACTTCCTGCAGAACGTTGTCGTGGCCAAGTACAACTTCTGGCTGTACATCATCCTGATGATGATCGGCCTGTGGGCCATGATCGGCAAGAACAACCTGGTCAAGAAGGTGGTCGGCATGAACATCTTCCAGACCGCCATCATCCTCTTCTACGTGTCCATCGGTTCCAAGAAGGGGGCCACCATCCCCATCATGGAACACGGCCACGGGGGCGGGCACCACGCGGTGCACGCGGTTGACTACATCAACCCCCTGCCCCACGTGCTGATGCTCACGGCCATCGTCGTCAGCGTGGCGACCCTGGGTGTGGCCCTGGCCTTGCTGCTCAAGATCTACCGCGAGCACAAGACCCTGGAAGAAGACGAAATCTTAAGCCACCTGAGTGACTAGCCATGACGCATCAATATCCCGCGCTCATACTCATCATTCCGCTGCTGTTCTCGTTCTTTACGTTCATCAGCGGCTGGCTCGGGCGGCGATTCGCCTTCGCCCTCGCCTGTTTCGCACTGCTCTGCTCCGCGGCGTCCGCCGTGGCGCTGCTGCTGCAGATCCTGGCCACGGGCCCGGTGTCCTACCATCTGGGGCACTGGCCGCCGCCCATCGGCATCGAATACTATGTGGATTACCTGAACGGCCTCGTTCTGGTCCTGGTCTCCTGCGTGGGGCTGGTGAACCTCGTGGCCACCCGCGAGGACGTTGAAAAGCGCTACGCGGGCAGGGTCCCGGTGTTCTACACCCTGTACCTGCTCTCCGTGACCGGCCACCTGGGCATCGTGGTCACGGGCGACGCCTTCAACCTGTACGTGCTCCTGGAGATCACGGCCTTGTCGGGCTACGCGCTCCTGGCCATGGGCAACGCCAAGGCCCAGCTCTCCACCCTCAGGTACCTGTTCATGGGCACCGTTGGCGCGAGCTTCTACCTGCTCGGCGTCGGTTACCTTTATATAAAGACCGGCTCCCTGAACATGCAGGACATCTCGCGGCTCATCCAGCCCATGGCCGACTCCCCGGCCATCCTCACGGCCTTCGGGCTGGTGCTCGTGGGCCTGTTCACCAAGATGGCCTTCTTCCCGGTGCATGCCTGGCTGCCCAACGCCTACTCCGACGCGGAGTCCCCGGCGTCCAGCCTCATCGCGCCCCTGACCACAAAGGTCATGGTCTACGCCATGGCGCGCATGGTGATCACGGTGTTCACCCCGGACATGGCCTTCAAGAACCCGCTCATCGCCGAAGGTATGGTCTGGGCGGCGGTCGTCGCCATGGTGGCCGGAGCGTTCTTCGCCCTGGCCCAGAGGGACTTGAAGCGCATGCTGGCCTTCATCGTGGTTTCGGAAGTGGGCTACATGGTGGGCGGCCTGTGGCTGGGCAACCGCCTGGGCATGTCCGGGTCCATCCTGCACATCGTCAACGACTCGGTGATGACGCTGTGCGTGTTCCTGTGCGTGGGCTCCTTCGCCTACCACTCGGGCACCACAAGCTTCGAGAGCCTGAGGGGCATCTCGCGCAGGCAGCCCTTCACCATGGCGGCCTTCGTCATCGGCGCCCTGGCCATGATCGGCGTGCCCCCCACCTGCGGGTTCTACTCCAAGTGGTACCTGATCCTGGGCGGGCTCACCGCCGGGCACTGGGGCTTCGTGGGCGCGCTGATCCTTTCGAGCCTCATCAATATCGTGCTGTTCTTCCGGATCTTCGAGATCTCCTACTTCGAGCCGTATGGCGACATGCACGGGGCCCACTACCACGGGCCGCCGCACGAGGAGATCAACGACGCCCCCTGGGGCATGGTCGTGCCGCTGTTGGCGGTGGCCGCCGGGCTCGTGGTGCTCGGCCTGTACTCGGGCGATCTGGTGACCAAGATCATAGACCTCGCCATCCCGGCGACCATCGTCTAGGGGGCTTTCCACATGGAACTTGTTGAATCCATCCGACCGCTTCTCGCCATCCTGGTCGCCTTCCTCGCCATGCCGATGATCTGCGCGGCGGGAAAATCGCCCAATGCGCGGGACGCCATCTCCATCGCCGCCGGGGTCATCCTCACGGCCATCGTGGCCAGCATGGTCCCCGACGTGCTCGACGGCAAACAGTTCGTGTACACCCTGGCTCCGGTCCTGCCCGGCGTGCCCCTGGCGCTGAAGGTGGACGGCCTGGGCCTGATGTTCGCCATGGTCTCGTCTCCCTTGTGGATCGTGGTTTCCCTGTACACGGTGGGCTACATGCGGGGGCTCAAGGAGCACAGCCAGACGCGCTTCGCCTCCTACTTCGCCCTGGCCCTGTCCTCCACCGTGGGCGTGGCCTTCTCCGCGAACCTGCTGACCATGTACATGTTCTACGAGATCCTCTCCCTGTCCACGTTCCCGCTGGTCACGCACATGCAGACCCCCGAGGCCCGCATCTCCGGCCGCAAGTACGTGGGCTACCTCATGGGCACGTCCATCGGCCTGGCCCTGCCGGCCATGCTCATCGCCTACTTCCAAGCCGGGACCCTGGACTTCGGTCCGCAGGGCTTCCTGGCGGGCCACGTGAGCCCGGCCATGGCCACCACGCTCCTGGTCATGTTCCTGTTCGGGTTCTCCAAGGTGGGGTTGATGCCGTTCCACTCCTGGCTGCCCGCCGCCATGGTGGCCCCCACCCCGGTCTCGGCCCTCTTGCACGCCGTGGCCGTGGTCAAGGTGGGCGCGTTCTCCGTGGTGCGCGTGGTCACGGGGGTGTTCGGCGTGGACCTGCTCCGCGACCTGCACCTGGGGACCCTCATCGCGGCCATCGCCTCGGTGACCATCATCACGGCCTCGCTCATCGCCCTGTCCCAGGACGGGCTCAAGCGCAGGCTGGCATTCTCCACCATCGGGCAGCTGTCCTACATCGTCCTGGGCATGGGCCTGCTCACGCCCAAGGGACTCACGGGCGGCATGGTGCACATCGCCATGCACGCCTTCGGCAAGATCACGCTGTTCATGTGCGCCGGGGCCATCATGGTGGCCACCGGCAAGACCCTCATCAGCCAGATGGACGGACTGGGCAAACGTATGCCCATCACCATGTCCGCGTTCTTCATAGGCTCCCTGTCCATCATCGGCCTGCCCCCGTGCGGCGGCTTCATATCCAAATGGTATCTGCTGCAGGGCGCGCTGCAGGCCGACCAGATGGTCTTCGTGGTGGTGCTCTTGGGCAGTTCCCTGCTCAACTCGGCCTACTTCATGCCCATCGTCTACCGGGCCTTCTTCAAGGACCCGAATCCGGAGGACGCGGCCATCGGCTTCTCGGAAGCCCCCGTGCAATGCGTGGCGCCCCTGGCCTTCACCGCATTGGTTTCCATTGGCCTGCTGTTCCATCCTGGACCGTTCCTGCAGTTGGCGGAGATGACCGTCAAGAGCATCTTTGGAGGATGACACCATGAAACTTCCCGAATTCAATGAAAAAGGGGAACGCATGGTCCTGGACCACGACCCCGTTCCCGGATACGGCTTCGCTTTCTGGGTGTGCTTCCTGGGCGGGCTCGGCTATCTGGTGCTGATATTGTGCATGTCCATGGGAACGACCGTGGCCGGCCACTAGGAGAGGGATAATGGAAAACAACACCGAAAAGAAACACATGTTCGACGATCCGAGGAACCTCCAGCGGCTGCTCAAGGTCTTCTTCGCCAGCTTGGTGGTCCTGTTCGGCCTCGACCTGGTGGTGGAAAAGCACTCGCACTTCCCCTGGGAGGACTGGTTCGGCTTCTACGCCATCTACGGCTTCATCGCCTGCGTCCTGCTGGTTCTGGCTGCGCGCTACGTGCTCCGCCCGCTGGTCATGAGACGGGAGGACTTCTACGATGAATAGTTTCGTCCTGCATCCCGCGGTGATAATGATCCTGGGGGCGCTGTTCGTGCCCTTTCTGCGCGGCAACGCCAAGCGCCTGGTCATGCTGGCCCTGCCCCTGGCGAGCCTCTACAACCTGTGCCTGATCCCCAACGGGGCGCATTGCCAGATCCACTTCCTGGGCTTCGACCTGATGCCCGTGATGATGGACCGCATGAGCTTCCTGTTCGGGCTCATCTTCCACATCGTCACGGCCATCGGCATGGTCTTCGCCTTCCAGCACGAGGACAACGTGCAGCACGTCTTCGCCCTGTTCTACGCGGGCGCCGTGCAGGGCGTGGTCTTCGCCGGAGACATGCTGACCTTGTTCCTGTTCTGGGAATGCCTGACGGTCACGGCCGCGGTCATCATCTGGTCCAACCGCACGGAGCAGGCGCGCAACGCGGGCTTCCGCTACATCATGGTGCACGCGGCGGGCGGCCTCTGCCTGCTGGCGGGCATCGTGCTGCGCCAGCGCGTGCACGGGACCATCGAGTTCGGCTACATCGGGCTCACGGACCTGTCCTCGGCCCTGATCTTCATCGGCTTCGGCGTCAACGCGGCCTGGCCCGGCTTCCACGCCTGGCTCACGGACGCCTACCCCACGGCCTCGCCCACGGGCACGGTGTTCCTGTCCGCGTTCACCACCAAAAGCGCGGTGTACGTCCTGGCGCGCGCCTTCCCGGGCACGGAGCTGCTCATCTGGATCGGCGCCATCATGACCGCCTTCCCCATCTTCTTCGCGGTCATCGAGAACGACCTGCGACGGGTGCTGTCCTATTCCCTGGTGAACCAAGTGGGCTTCATGATGGTGGGCATCGGCATCGGCACCCAGCTGTCCATCAACGGCACCTGCGCCCACGCCTTCGCCCATATCCTCTACAAGGGCCTGTTGTTCATGAGCATGGGCGCGGTGATGCACAGAACCGGCAAGATCAACGCCACGGACCTGGGCGGGCTGTACAAGTCCATGCCCTGGACCACGTTGTTCTGCTGCATAGGAGCGGCGTCCATATCCGCCTTCCCCCTGACCAGCGGATTCATATCCAAATCCATGGTCGTCACGGCGTCGGGCGAAGGGCACTACGTGCTGGTCTGGTTCGCCCTGATCTTCGCGTCAGCGGGCGTGTTCCACCACTCGGGCATCAAGATCCCGTTCTTCGCCTTCTTCGGCCACGATGCGGGCTGGAGGGTCAAGGAAGCCCCGTGGAACATGCTTCTGGCCATGGGCGTGGCGGCGTTCTTCTGCATCGGCGTGGGCGTCTATCCCAAGCCGTTGTACAACCTGCTGCCCTACCCCGTGGACTTCGTGCCCTACACGGCGCCCCACGTGCTCTCGCAGCTGCAGCTGTTGTTCTTCTCGGCCCTGGCCTTCACCCTGCTGATGCTCTCCGGCCTGTATCCGGCCGAGATGCGCTGCGTGAACCTGGACGCCGACCTGCTCTACCGCTTCGGCGGCCGCTGGTTCGCCCTGGCCATGGACAAGATCCTCAACAGCCTAAACCGCATCTTCGACGAGCTGTTCCACAAGGGTGCCTGCGTCGCCTTGACCAACTACTTCACGGCCGCGCCCATGCGCTTGACGCTCATGGTCCTGCCCCTCGCGGGGGCGAGACGCGAGCGCGTGAAGCGTTACTTCAAGGCCGGGATGTCGCCCATCGGCCTGTCCGTGGCCGTGGCCACGCTGTACCTGTTCAGCTTCATCATCATGACCCTCAAGTAGCGGTCCCAAGCAACCAGGCGAGGTAACACACAATGATAACCATCGACGACCTGAAGAACGTGCCCCTGCTGCAGGGCTTCTCCGACGCCATCTACGAGAAGCTCCTGACCATCGCCCGCGCGCAGACCCTGCAGGAGGACGAAACCGTCTACGAGGCCCAGGAAGAGGCCAACGACCTGTATATCGTGAAGTTCGGGAAGATCATCCTGGAGGCCGACGTGAGCGACACGGTGACCGTGTCCCTGGCCTCCATCAAGCCCGGCTACCTGTTCGGCTGGTACGGCATGCTGCCCGCCTCGGTGCAGACCATGCGCGCCAAGGCCACGGAGACCTCGGACGTCATCGTGCTGCCCGGCGACGAGCTGCGCATGCTCATGGACGAGGACCACGACTTCGGCTACCAGTTCATGAACAAGATGTACATGCTGATGAAGATCAGGATGGACAGGCGCACCAACCAGTTCCTGTCCGTGCTCGAGCGCCATCCGGACCTGAACGCCTAGGTCCGGGTCCTTCGAACCGCCTGCAAGGGCGGCCCCGCGCATGCGGGGCCGCCCTTTTCGGTCCTGAAAACGGCGCATCCCGGAAAACCCTAGCCCCGCGCTATGGCACATTCCAGGAAAGTATGCTACGCATGGCTTCCCGTTCGAAATCCGTAAACCAGCAATACGGAGCACGCCATGCACCATTTCCATGCGCGGTCCTGCGCGGCCCTGTGCGTTCTGCTGTGGGCCTTCCTGCTTCTGGCCTCCCCCGCGTCGGCCCACAGGGCCAACATCTTCGCCTGGGAGGAAGGCGGGCAGATCAAGATGGAATGCTCGTTCTCCGGCGGCAAGCCCGCCAAGAACGCGCCCATCAGCGTCGAGGACGCGGCCACGGACAAGGAGCTCCTGGTGGTGGAGACCAACGGCCAGGGCGAGGCCTCCTTCCCCGTTCCCGAGGCCGCGCGCGCCGCGCGCCTGGACCTCCGGCTGGTGCTGCACGCCGGCGAGGGGCACCAGGGCGAATGGGTCATCAAGGCCGACGAATACCTGGGCCAGACCGAGGGAGCCGAAGCCCCCGCGCCCGAGGCCGCTCCGGCGGCCGAGGCCGAAAAGCCCGGCTCCGGGCGGACGGCCGCTGTGGACGAGGCCGCCCTGACGCGCATCGTGGACCAGGCCCTGGACAAGCGCCTGGGGCCCATCAATCGCAGGCTCGCGGCCCTGTCCGAACCCGGGCCCAGCGCCTCGGACGTGTTCGGCGGCATCGGCTACATCCTGGGCTTGTTCGGCGTGGCGGCCCTCGTCAGGGCACGCCGTTGAAAAACAGCGATCTGCTGCGTTGCTGCGGGAAATGCAAACCCTCGCGTACAGGAAGTACGCGTCGGCCTTGCATTTCCCTTGCGCCTTGCATCTCACTATTTTTGAACGGCCTGCCGAAGGCGACCATTTCAACTAATCTGCCGGGCACGCCCCGATAAGCACCATGATGGACGAACCATTCACCCAGGGCGGCTCGCTCCTGCACCGCACGGACCCGCGCGCCCGCTTGGCCGCGGCCCTGGTCTGGTCGGTGACCGCGGCCCTGCTGACCACCGCGTCGGCGGCCTGGGCCGCGCTCATCCTCGGGGGCCTGCTGGCCGGGCTCTCGCGCCCGCCTCTGGCGCGCCTGGCGCGGCGTCTGGCCGCGGTGAACGTGTTCATCCTCCTGCTCTGGGCCCTGGTGCCCTTTTCCGTGCCCGGGGACCCCGTTTTCCAGGTTCTGGGCTTCGCGGCCACGCGCCAGGGCTTCGCCCTGGCCCTCATTGTGACGCTGAAGTCCAACGCCATCGTGCTGGGATTCATCGCCCTGGTGGCCACCATTCCGGTCTCGGACCTGGGCTGCGCCCTGCGCGGCCTGCGCGTGCCGGACAAGCTGGCCTGGCTGCTGGTCTTCACCCACCGCTCGGTGTTCGTCATGGCCGGGGAATACCAGCGCATGCGCCAGGCCATGAAGATCCGGGGCTTCACCCCGCGCAGCAACCTGCACACCTACCGCGCCCTGGCCTATCTGGCGGGCATGGTGCTCGTGCGCGGCCTGGACCGCTCCGAGCGCGTGCACGCGGCCATGCTCTGCCGGGGCTTCGACGGCCGCTTCCGCTCCCTGAACGGCCTGCGCGCCACGCCCCGGGATTTCGGCTTCGCGGCCTGCGTGTTCGCGGCCTGCGCGGCCCTGGCCCTCTACGATCTGGGATTCATCGCATGACACAGGAACTCTTCGCCCTCAAGGGCGTGACCTTCGCCTACCCGGGCCGCCAGCCCGTGCTCAGGGACCTGGACTTCACCTTCCATCTGGGCGACTGCATCGGCCTCATCGGCCCCAACGGCGCGGGCAAGACCACCCTGGCCCACATCGTCATGGGCCTGATACGCCCCGACGCGGGCCAGGTCCTGCACCGGGGCGCGCCCGTGGTGGACGAGAAGGGCTTCGCGGCCCTGCGCCGGGAGGTGGGCCTGCTCTTCCAGAACGCCGACGACCAGCTGTTCTACCCCACCGTGCTGGAGGACGTGGCCTTCGGCCCCCTGAACCTGGGCAAGGGGCCGGGCGAAGCCCTGGACGCGGCCCGCGCCACCCTGGCCCGCCTGGGCCTGTCCGGCTTCGAGGACCGCGTGACCTACAAGCTCTCGGGCGGGGAAAAAAAGCTCGTGTCCCTGGCCACGGTCCTGGCCATGGAACCCCTGGCCGTGTTCCTGGACGAACCCACCAACGCCCTGGACGTGGACACGCGCGAGCGGCTCATCGCCATCCTGAACGACCTGAACCTGCCGCGCATCATCATCTCCCACGACTACGACTTCCTGGCCCGCACCACCCGCGACATCTACGCCATGCACGCCGGGATGATCGCCTTCGACGGCCAGACCGCCACCCACCAGCACGTCCACGCCCACGTGCACGGCCAAGTCCCCCACACCCACGGCGAAGGCTGAACGCCCCACGACGCACGTCTGCTGCGTTGCTTCGGAAAATGCAAACCCTCGCGTATTGGAATACGCTTCGGTCTTGCATTTTCCTTGCGCCTTGCATCCGCACGCCGTGGAGCGTTCAGCCAGGGCCCTTGATTTTTTGATCAGTTTTCCCGGCCCCGGCATTTTCCTTACTTGTCATGGATTGGTCCGAATTGTACGCCGTGGCCGCGCCGCACGGTGGCTTCGCGCGTGCGGAGGGAGGAAACGTATACGCCCCTGGCAGGGGCGCATACCACCGTCTTAGGTCCCTATTATCCCTATGTTTACCAGGCACCCGTTTGTTCATGTGCCATTTTCAGAAGACTTTTTTCGACACTTTGGCACATGAAGTGATGGCATATGGACGACCGGGACGGGAAACCCGCCTTGGACACCCGCCATGCTTCGCATGCTCTTTTTTGCGAATTTCACTCTCAATTGCTCGTTGTAAGAAATTATTTCGTTTTTGCTCTTGACTATACGCAATATTTTCGTAATTTATATTCAACACGAAGGGAACTCCAAAGTGACCACCATCACCAAACAAAATAACTACCGAATTGAAGTCAGGGCCAACGATCATCAACCGCCCCACTTCCACATCACGGCAGCGGAATGGGCGGTTGTTGTTTCCATTGAGACATGGGAGATCACCCGGGGCAATGCCACTCCGGAGGCCCGAAAGGCCGTGAACGAAGCGAAGGCTTATGCCGATGTGATTTACGCCGTGTGGAAAAAATTCCACGGCAGGAGGTTCTAAGACGATGGCAACCCGTGAGTATCCGCAAATCAAAACGGCCAAGGCGTTGAAGCCCTTCATAGTCCACGTCGAATGGACGAACGGTGACGTTGCAGACGTAAACGTTCAGGAGCATGTGGAACGCTTCGCCAAGTTCTTTGGCCCCGGCATCGCCAACCGCTGGGGGGATATGATTGTCGATGATTGGGGTTGGTTCGTCTCCTGGGGCGAAAATACGGAGATTGGCTCGGACCTGCTCTGGGATATAAACGAATGGGCCCATAGCCGGAGCATGAGCCCCCAGGCGTTCGCAGAGTGGATTGCCCGGCACAATTTGAATCAGATACGGACGGCCGAGGCCTTGGGTATCAGCCCGCGCCAAGTACAAAACTACCTCAAGGGCACAACGCCTATTCCCCGGACGGTGGTCCTCGCCCTCCAGGCCCTGGGGCAGCAGATGGGGGGCGAACAGGACGACCAATTCCAGGCCCAGATTATGCTTGCCCTGTCGCAGCTAACCAAGGACGTCGAAGAGATCAAAGAAGGTTTGAAAAACGTCGCATAGATGGTCAGTCCACAAAACGAAGCCTCCAGGCCGTGACAGGTCCGGGGGCTTTCTTTTGCTTCATGGCCAGGGCCAGCTAGGGCGTCCGCGACTTTACCATCTATGGCTTCCGGCATTGTTTGGCCGTGGTTCTACGCGATAACCCGAGCTTTGTTCAGATTCTATACGGGCACAAGCGCCGGTCTACGACTAATATCTATTTGAACAAATTGAGGACGAATCTGAACGAGATCAAAGACGGCATCGAAACGGCCGTAAAGGTCGGTTCTGAGAACAGTTTGACGCATGAAGTGGCACAGGAGAAAGAGAAATGGATTAGCAACTTGGATGGCCATAGTTGATAACCAATTGTAATCTCTTCTGAGATGGATGTATTTGAACCATCGATACACGTAAAGGTATACGCCCTTGACAGAGGTGCGCCTCAATGAGTGGCTTCAGGCGTGCGGGGGAAAGGCAAAAGGACAAGGGGGCTTTTTCTGCTGAATTCTCATGACAATGCGTGTCGGGGTGTACAGAGATAGTATTCACCTGACACTGCCGCCCCTGGCGGGGTGATTTCTAGGCGGCCGCCTCGGCCGCCTATTT
>NZ_JBTVWW010000169.1:0-246 GCF_054819825.1 Desulfocurvus sp. DL1XJH-121 | reverse complement strand
ATGTTGAGCGGCACCGCGATCATCTACAAATAAGGTTTCCGGTACAGGGCCCGAGATTTCGGGCCCTGCCTCTATTTCCCGCTTAAAAACCCGCCTTTGCCCCGCTCTTTATTGTTACAAAAATATTAAATTTTTATTACACACTAGACACCCGATCGCCAGTGGCTTAGCTTGAAGGCATCTTCCTGCAGAAAGGCTTTCAAAATGAGCGAGATATCGACACTTACCATTAAAATTCCTCTGGCA
>NZ_JBTVWW010000168.1:0-246 GCF_054819825.1 Desulfocurvus sp. DL1XJH-121 | reverse complement strand
AGGTCGTAGGGGTGCTCGAGCACGTCGTGGAGCACGAACACCGCCCGTTCGATGGGTGTCAGCCGCTCGAGCAGGAGCAGGAAGCCCATCGTGAGGGTCTCGCGCTGCTCGACGTCGATCTCCGGATCGCCGTCGGTGGCGATCGGCTCCGGCAGCCAGATCCCCGAGTACTCCTCGCGCTGGACGCGGGCCGACCGCAGCACGTCGAGGGCGCGCCGGCTCGTGACGGTGACGAGCCAGGCCTGC
>NZ_JBTVWW010000167.1:0-246 GCF_054819825.1 Desulfocurvus sp. DL1XJH-121 | reverse complement strand
GCTGCTGGTAGGGCTAGTGGGCGGCTTGCACAGGGTTATCTTCAGCGGCTTTTCCGATTACTTCTACATTGTCAGTTCGGTTTTGATTGGTTATTTAATCGGCGTCCTGGGTGACCGGGTTAAGAAGAACAATTTGTATCCTTCGACCTTCTGGGTAGCAGTTCTATCGCTGCTGGCTGAACTAATCCAAATGGCCTTCATCTTTGCCTTCCGCGGTTTTGGCCTGGTCAAGTTGGTTTTTGTACC
>NZ_JBTVWW010000166.1:0-247 GCF_054819825.1 Desulfocurvus sp. DL1XJH-121 | reverse complement strand
CTTGGGCAGGGGTTCGCTGCGGAACTCCACGATGCGCGGCACCTTGTAGCCGGTCAGTTGCGCGCGACAGTGGGCGATCAGCATCTCCGTCGTCAGCTCAGGCGATCGCGGGACCACGACGATCTTGATCCGCTCGCCCTGGGCGTCATCCGGCACGCCGACGGCGGCGACCTCCTCGACCAGAGGATGACTGGCGACCACATCCTCGATCTCGCCCGGATAGACGTTGAAGCCGGACACAAGGATC
>NZ_JBTVWW010000165.1:0-248 GCF_054819825.1 Desulfocurvus sp. DL1XJH-121 | reverse complement strand
CGACCACCAGTACCTGCCCCGACACCCACGGCAATGCCTTCCGCTTGGACTGCTTCAACATGGCGATACGCTCCTTCAACACGGGTTGGCCGCGCCAATGGCAGACCGCGGGCGCAACCGGGTGGACCAGCTGCGCCTTCAGCAGCTTGCTTGCTGAGGGTCCGCGCAGCGCAGGCTGCGTGGCCATGGTGCGGGCACCACAGGCCAGCTCCTGATCACGCAGGAAGCGGCGTGCAGCCCACGGCACC
>NZ_JBTVWW010000164.1:0-248 GCF_054819825.1 Desulfocurvus sp. DL1XJH-121 | reverse complement strand
GACAAGTGCAACGAGGGAGAAAAAATGGCAAAAGAAATTTGGGATGAGCTTGCAATGAAGCGGGCGCTAACACGGATTACCTATGAAATTATTGAATACAACAAGGGGACGGAGGACCTGGTTTTGGTGGGCATCAAGACCCGTGGCATTTATCTGGCTCAGCGAATTCACGACCGTATTCAAAAGCTTGAGGGCGTTGACGTCCCGCTTGGTCAGCTCGATATCACGCTCTACCGTGACGACCGTCA
>NZ_JBTVWW010000163.1:0-249 GCF_054819825.1 Desulfocurvus sp. DL1XJH-121 | reverse complement strand
CCGAAGCATCGATATCGGCCTCGCTGAGATGCCCTGTTTTCACCCGGTCCGCAAGGTAACGAATCAGGTCCGGCAGCAGGTTAGCCTGAGATGGCGAAGCGATGCTGACAGGCATCAGGGCGATATCCACCCCGGCGGCAAAGACGTTTTCAGCCGCCCCTTGCTGGCTGAAATGCTCGGCAATCGCGCCCATATCCAGCGCATCTGAAATCGTTACGCCGGCATAACCCAGCTCATCGCGCAGGATGC
>NZ_JBTVWW010000162.1:0-250 GCF_054819825.1 Desulfocurvus sp. DL1XJH-121 | reverse complement strand
CGTCCGGCAGCCAGCGCGCCACGTCGCCGGTGCGGTACATGCGCCCGCCCTCGCCGAACGGATCGGCAACAAAGCGGCTGGCGGTCAGATCCGGCCGGCCAAGGTAGCCGTGCGCCAACTGAACGCCGGTCAGA
The DNA here is from genome assembly GCF_054819825.1 of Desulfocurvus sp. DL1XJH-121. Taxonomy (NCBI): domain Bacteria; kingdom Pseudomonadati; phylum Thermodesulfobacteriota; class Desulfovibrionia; order Desulfovibrionales; family Desulfovibrionaceae; genus Desulfocurvus; species Desulfocurvus sp. DL1XJH-121. The sequence continues at coordinate 116 of NZ_JBTVWW010000162.1, read as the reverse complement.
TACAGATCGCCCGCCACGCCCGGCGGCACCGGCCGCAGGCGCGCGTCCAGAATGCGCAGCCCGGTGTTCCACACCGGCAGGCCAATCGGCACGTTGGCGCCGGTCACCTTCGCCAG
>NZ_JBTVWW010000016.1:0-83321 GCF_054819825.1 Desulfocurvus sp. DL1XJH-121 | reverse complement strand
CACGGTACGCCCGGGAATTCGCCTTACGGTCCCGATTTTCGGGGTGGGTATGGATGTGCGCCGTTGATGTCGGCTGATGAGCTTGGACAATGAGCGGATGAGGGTCGGTATCCGTGGACATTGCCCGATGCGAGGGTTCTTTTCCATGGATTGCCGCATTGCTCGCGCCGCGCCATCAGGGACTCCAAATCCCTCCGCATGATCCGTGCGATGATCCTCAACCCCGGACCGCAGCGCTACTCGCGCTCCGCCCTCCGGGACTCCCCAAGCCCCGGCGCGCTGCCCGGCGAAGCGGCTGTGATGGAAATCAGCGAAGCGAAGCCGGGCTCGTGCGACGGGGCGGCATCACCTGTGCCGCGACACGAGGGGAAGCATCACTGAGAGGGACCGAACAACTGCGACCGCCCAGCGCCCCGGGCGGGTGCGGGAGGCGCAGCGGCTGTGATGGTAATCAGCGAAGCGAAGCCCCCCGTACCCGCATGGGGCGCGACCGCGTCACCTCCCCCTCATTCCCGACAAACCAAAGCCCTACCTGCGAGGAACCGCGGCGGGATGGGAGGGAGGGTACAATTGGTTTTGCACCACGACAAAAAAAGCCCCGCACCACCAACCCGGCGGGCGGGACCACATGCCTTCACACCTCGACAAACACAACCACGACAAACCCCAAAAACCATTTACTCCTGCGCCGACTCAGCCTCCACCAAAACCGGCTCCACCAATCCCAACTCCTCTGGAAACGCCTGCAAACGCATGAGCGACGGCTTGCTCAGGGTCATGCCGCGCGGCAGCAGCACGGTGCCGTCCTTGTTGACCAGGTCCACGGCCATGACCATGCCCGCGTGCAGTTCGGCCACCTTGAGGCCCAGCTGGGAGGCCGGCGTTTCGGGCTTCACCATGTCCAGCATGACCCGCAGCACCTCGGGGTCATACGTTCCGGCCCGCTCGCGCAGCATGGCCTGGATTTCCTCCGGGCTTGCGCCCTCGGCCTCCATCTGGGCCTGGTCCAGGGCCACGTGGATGATGCGCGCCTCCACGGGCTGGCTCTCGTGCAGGGGCATGCGCTGCTGGCGCACGATCTCGGCCACGGGCTCCATCTGGTCGATGTTGGCCAAAAGGTTGGCGGCCACGTGGGGATGCATGCCGAAGACCTGCTGCTCCTCGAGGGTCAGGGTGAGGCCCTTCTCCATTTTTTCCAACAGATCCACGGGCATGCCCACGCAGCCCAGGTGCGACAGGGTCACGGCCAGCTCCAGGCGCCACAGGGGCTTGACGCCCAGGGCCTTGCCCACCTCCATGACCCGCTTCCAGATGCGCCGGGAGAGCTGCATGGCCCCGGGATTGACGAGATGCAGGATGTCCACCAGGGCCTTGACGCTGCCCACCAGGCTCTTGCGCACGGCGCGCTGCTCCTTGATGGACTCGGTGTGGAACTGCACCCCCCGGAACAGGAACCGGGCCAGCTCCACGGGCGGGCAGGGCTTCTTGATGAACAAAAAGGCCCGGGCCGTGTTCAGGGAATTCAGGGCGTCGGTGAACTTGTTGCGGGCGGTGAAGACCATGCGCACGGTGTCCGGGGAGCTCAGGCGCGCGTTGGCCAGGAACACGATGCCGTCCCCGCCGCCCACGTCCAGGTCCGAGATCACCACGGCCACGTCCTTGCGCCGGGCCAGAACGTCGATGGCGGCCTCGTAGGAATCCACGTGCCGCAGGTCGAACTTGCTCACGAACTTGCCGGGCAGGCTCTTGACGTGGGAATCGTCCCTGTCCACGAACAATATGATGGGCGGCATCGCTCTCCCCCGGCCCTATTCGGCCACCACGGCCCGTTCCTTGGGATCCCAGCGGAACACGGGCGCGTCCATGTCCTCGGTGAGCGCCAGGCGCTTGTTGCCCAGGAACACCTCCACTCCGCTGTAGGCCGTCTGGAGCACGTGCACGCGCTTTTCCGCCAGTTCGGCCTCCATCTTCCTGCGCCGCTCCGCCAAGTCGTCGTCCATGGCGCGGATGTCGGCCTGGATCTTGCCCCGGACCTTGATCAGTTCGGCCAGGATGCGGCGGTCCTCCTCGGCGGCGTTCATCAGGGCGCCCAGGGCGTCCTCGGACCCGATGGCCCGGTCCAGGCGCACCAGCCGTTGCGCCAGCAGGTTGCGCTCCTCCATGATCTCCTCGGCCTCGGGGATGGGCACGTCCAGCACGATCACGGTCTTGGAGCGGGCCTCGTTGCCCAGGAGGTTGACCTGCACCCCGTCGCCGCACTCCACCCGGCCGCCGCTGATCATACCCTTGGACCCGGCCGCCATGACCTTGCCCCGGACCTTCACTTCGCAGTGGCTGAGTTCCGCCTCCACAGTCAGGTCGCCGCCCGCGGCCACGCGCGCGTTCTGCATGAACCGCGCGGACACGTTGCCCTTGGCCACGATCCTGGTCTTGCGGTTCATGATCACCCCGCCGCCCACGGCCACGTTGCCCCCGGCGATGAGATCCGCCTCCTCCACGACGTCGTCCACCACAATGTCCCCGGGCGCTTCGACCTTGAAGCCCGAGCGCACGCAGCCCTTGACGTGCACGGCCCCGTGCTTGGAGTGCACGTTGCCCGTGGACATGTCCACGTCGCCGTTGATCTCCAGCACGTTGGACACGGAGAGGGTCTTGCCCTGGAAATGGACGATGCCCGGATGGGCCGCGGTGTAGATGACGCGGCCGTCCTCCTCCGGGGTCTCCATCACTCCCTTGCCCACATGGACCATGGCGGGCTTGGGCTCGGGAGGAGGGATGGATTCGCCGAGGATGTCGTGCCCCGGCATTCCCGGGACCGGCGGCACCAGCACCGCGAGTCGTTCGTCCTCGGTCACGAAATTCAGGCCCCCGCGCTCGCGGAAGTCCATGCTCCCGTCCTCGCGCAGGGTTCCGGCGGCCAGGTGCGGGGAAAACGTCAACTCCAACCTGCCGTCCTCCCCAGGCAAGGGAAACTGCCCCCGGGCCAGGACCAGATCCTGGGGCTTGCCGCTCTTGGCGGCGCGCGCGATGCCCTCAGCGAGCTCCTCCTCGTCCAGTTCGATCTCCTCCAGCCCGGGGGGGATCTCGGCCAGCAGGCGCTCCACGGTCACTTCCCGGCCCGCGCAGTCCACATGGTCCACGGCCAGGGTGAGCAGGGTCTTGTCCCTGGACATGTTCCAGGACGGTTCCACGCACAGGCCCTGGTCGTCGAAACGGACCTTGCCCCAGACCCGGGACGACAGTTCGCGGGTCACGGAATTGAAGGAGCAGCCCGGGGAGCGGTCCGCCAGGGGCGGATACGGCAGGTCGGACTCCGCCATGAGACGGTCGAAATCCTCCTCGGGCACCAGCACGCCGATGACCATTCCCGGAGGAACCGGGCGGCGCAGGTCCAGGCTGGTTCTCACCAATCGCTGCAGGGTTCGGCGGTCGTTCTGCTGCACCACGGCTCCCATTGCCCCTTGCTCCCATGCCCCGCCCGGACGGCGGACGCACGACGCTTTAATAATGGCTTAGCACGGTTACCCACTGATGGGCAACAAGCCAGAAGAATACGGCGAGGGAAAGGATGCGCGGCGGAGGCGAAGAGCCGGTCAGCCCCTGCCGAACAGCCTGGCCTGCAGGTCGGCGATGCTCGTGACCTCGCCGGGATGCAGGAGCGGGGAATAGCCCAGCTGGCGGGCCTGGCGCACGCGCGCCTCGCCCAGGGTCACGGGCCGGATGCGGCCGTTGAGGTCCACCTCGCCCCAGACCACCGCCCTCTCGGGCAGGGGCCGGTCATAGAAGGAGGACAGCACGGCGGCCACGATGCCCGCGTCCAGGGCCGGGTCGGCCAGGCGCATGCCCCCGCCGATCTTGGTGTAGATGTCCACGCCCGAGAGGTTCAGCCTGAGCTTCTTCTCCATCACGGCCAACAGCAGGTGCAGGCGGTTGGCGTCGAAGCCCAGCGCCGTGCGCCGGGGGATGGCCAGCACGGTCTTGGCGGCCAGGGCCTGGACCTCCACGGCGTAGGCCCGCTGGCCGGACACGGCCATGCACAGGGACGCGCCCGAGAGCCCGGGGTCGCGGTCGTACAGGAAAAAGGTCGAGGGGTCCGTGACCACCTCCATGCCGTCGCCGGTCATCTGATAGAGCAGAATCTCGTGGGCCGGGCCGAAGCGGTTCTTCATGACCCTGAGCATGCGGAAGAGGTGCTTGCGGTCGCCCTCCAGGGAGAGCACCGTGTCCACCATGTGCTCCAGGAGCTTGGGCCCGGCGATCTGCCCCTCCTTGGTCACGTGGCCCACCAGCACCAGGGTCGTGCCCGTGCGCTTGGCCAGCTCCACCAGGGCCGTGGACACGGCGCGCACCTGGGACACGCTGCCCGGCAGCCCGTCCACCTCCTCGCTGGCCACGGTCTGCACCGAGTCCAGGATGAGCAGGTCCGGCCGCTGCGGGTCCTCCAGCACGGCCAGGACGTCCTCGGCGCGGGTGGTGGCCATGGCCGTGAGGGACGGGGACAACAGGCCCAGGCGCTCGGCGCGGCCGCGCAGCTGGCCCAGGGACTCCTCGGCGGAGACGTACAGGGCCCCGCGCCCGGTGCGGGCCAGGTTGCCCACCAGCTGCAGCAGGAGCGTGGACTTGCCGATGCCCGGCTCGCCCGCCAGAAGCACGGCTGCCCCGGGCACCAGACCCCGGCCCAGCACGCGGTCCAGGGCCTCTTGGCCGCTGGAATAGCTGGCCGCGCCCTCGAAGGACACACTTTCCAACGGCTCGGGACGGTTCACGGCGCGGGCCGTGGCCGGAACGGATTTGGATTTTGCGGATTTGCCCGCGCCCACGCGGGGCGCGGCCTGCTCGGCCAGGGTGTTCCATTCCCCGCACTGGGGGCATTGGCCCTGCCACTGGTGGCTGCGGGCCCCGCACGCGGAGCAGACGTAGAAGGTGCGGGCCTTCACGGGCCTAGAGGTCCACGTCCCGGGCCGCGACCACGCTGACGTTGAACTCGGCCACGCTGTCCGAAGGATTGAAGAACACGACCATGAAGGGCACGTTCTGCCCGGGCTGGAGATTGACGTTGTTGGCGCCGATGCCCGCCTCGTCGGCCAGGCCCTTCTCGATCTCCTCGCGGGACAGGACCTGGAGCTGGAACAGGGACAGGGTGTTGCCGCACATCAGGCGCACGGTGTCCAGGACCTTGTTCTCGGCGTCGTAGAGGTTGGCCTCCACCTCGACGAGCTCCTTGGGCTTGTCGAACTGGTTCACGGCCTTGCCCTCGACCACGAAGATGCGCCCGGCCTTGTCGTTCTCCACGTAGTACTGGCGGATGCCTTCGAGGTAGATGTTGCGGACCTGCTCGGCCATGGACAGGGGAGCGGTCTTGGCCTTCTCCTCGGCGGCGGGGCCGAGGCCCAGAAGGCCGGGAGCCAGGAAATACACGCCCGCTCCGCCAGTCGCGGCCAGGAGGACCACCACGGCCAGGATGATGCCGACGAGCTTGCCCTTGCCGCCGGACTTCTTCTTGGCGGGCTTGTCCAGGTCCAGGTCCAGGCCGGGGAGGCCTTCGCCCCCGGAGTCGGAACCCCCGGCCAGGGAGTCGTCCTCGTCGTCGTCGGCGTCGGCCAGGGAGAAGGCCTCGTCCAGGGCGCCGCCCAGCTCGTCGTCCTCGTCCTCGTCAATCCCGCCGCCCCCGGGGGCCGGAGACAGGTCCAGGTCCTCGCCGTCCCCGTTGTCGGGAAACACCTCGAAGACGTGCTCGCACACGGAGCACTTGACCTTGCGTCCCGCCTCGGGGACCAGTTCGTCTGGGAGATTGAACGTGCTGGTGCAGCTTGGACATTCGACGATCATAAGACCACTCGCAGTGCCGTGCCGGGCTAGCCGACGATTTCGTATATCCCGGGTAATTCCCGATATTTTTCGGCATAATCCATGCCGTAACCGACGATGAATCCCTTTTCGAGGGTAAACCCGCCAAAGTCAACAGTCAATTGCACTTCGCGACGTTCCGCCTTGTCCACGAGGGCCGCCAGCCGCAGGGATTTCGGGCCCCGCTCCTCGAAGGTGCGCATCAGGAAGTCCATGGAACGGCCGCTGTCCACGATGTCCTCGACGATGAGCACATGCTTGCCCTTGATGCTGGTCTCCAGGTCCTTGGAAAAGACCAGTTCGCCGCTGTCCATTCCCTTGCCGTAGCTGGCCAGGCGCACGAACTCCAACTCCAGGGGCAGGTCCACGGCGCGCACCAGGTCCGCGAAGAACAGGAATCCGCCCTTGAGCACGCAGACCACGGTGAGGGGCTCGCCCTGGTAGGTCGCGGTTATCTCCCGGCCCAACTCGGCCACGCGCCCGGCGATGTCCGCCGCGGAAATGACTTCCACCATCTTATCGGCCATAATACAAAATCCTTTGCATTTTCAGTTCGTTTCCCTCACCAGTCTGCCGCATCTCCCCCAGCCTGTGCCGCAGGCCGTTCAAAAAGAGTGAGATGCGAGGCGCGAGAAAAATGTAAGACCGACGCAGACCACGTACGCGAGGGTTTACATTTTGAAGCAACGAAGCAGATTGCGCTTTTGGGGCGGCCTGCTACAGATCCATGACCATGGCGATCTCATCGCATTCGGGGAATTTGGGACAGTTCAGGCAGTCGGCCCAGACCTTCTGGGGCAGCACGTCCTTGGTGGTCTCCTCGAAGCCCTGCTTAACGAAGAACCCGGGCACGTAGGTCAGGGTGAAGATGCGGTAGATCCCGAGCATCACGGCCTCGGACATGCAGGCCTCCACCAGGCGCGAGCCCCAGTCGTTGCCCTGCAGGTCCGGGGTCACGGCCAGGGAGCGTATCTCGCAGAGGTCGGCCCAGGTGATGGCCAGGGCGCAACAGCCCCTGACCGCCTCCTCCTCCCTGTCCGCCAGGATCATGAAGTCCCGCAGATGCCCGTAAAGGTCGTTCAGGGACCGGGGCAGCAGTTCCTGGCGCCCCGCGCTCTCCATGAGCAGGGAATGGATGCCGCGCACGTCCTGCATGCGGGCCTTGCGGATGTAGAGTTCCATGTCAGCGCCCCTGGAGAAGATCGTTCACGGTGCTTTTCAACTGGGAGGCCCCGACCAGGCCCTCGTGATCCACGGCCAGCTTGCCGTCGGGATCGTAGACCATGAGCCGGGGGATGGAGCCGATGGAGAACAGCCGGACCACGCTTTCCGCCGCGAGGCGCACGGGGTAGTTGAACCCGTTCCCGGCCACGAACTGGGCGTAGGCGGCGGGGTCCTGGTCCACGGACAGGCCCAGGAGCATCATGTCCTCGGCGGGGATGGCGTCGCGCAGGGCCATGAGCTCGCGCCGCTCCATGCGGCACGGCCCGCACCACGAGGCCCAGAAATTGAGCACCATCACCTTGCCCTTGGCGCGCTGCATGACGCGCATCACGTCGTTCACGTCCATGACGCGCGCCGGGGGCACGCCCTCCATCCCGTCGGCGGCCTCCCCTGCCAGGGCCGGAACGGACAGCAACGCGCAGGCCAGCAGCAGGGGCAGGACCCGCAAACAAAACACTCGGTTCATACGATTCCTCAATGATCCTGCCGGATTCTCCGGCCTATTGCACCAGCCGCTTGGCCAGCTTGACACAGCTCACGGCGTCGGCGGAATAGCCGTCCGCGCCGATGTTGTCCGCGAAATCCTGCGAAACCACGGCCCCGCCCACCATGACCCGCACGGGCAGGCCGCGCTCGCGCACCAGGCGCACGGTGTCCTCCATGCGCACCATGGTGGTGGTCATCAGCGCGGACAGGCCGATCAAGTCCGCGCCCTGCTCCTGGGCCGCGTCCACGATGCGCCGGGCCGGGACGTCCTTGCCCAGGTCCGTGACCTCGAAGCCGTTGTTCTCCAGCATCAGGATCACGATGTTCTTGCCGATGTCGTGGATGTCGCCCTCCACCGTGGCCATGATGATCTTCTTGCGCGCCGAGGAGCCGGCCTCCTCTTCCAGGAGCGGCTTCAGATGCGCGAAGGCCGTCTGCATGGTCTCGGCGGACAGAAGCAGCTGGGGCAGGAAATATTCCTTGCGCTCGTACTTGTCGCCCACCTCGGTGATGGCCGGGATGAGCTCGCCGTTCACCAGGTCGAAGGGCGCGGCCCCGGCCTCCAGCTCGGCGTCGATCATGGCGGTGATGGAGTCCTTGGCGCCCTTGATCACCGCCTGGCGCAGCCCGGCGGCCGTAGCGCCGCCCGCGTCGGGAGCGCCTCCGGCGGGAGCAGCGGCCACGCCGCCCCCCGCCCCGGGGGTCCAGTCGGCATAGCCGCCCACGAACCCGGCGGCCTGGGGGTCGCGGGCCAGGAGCACCTCGGAGGCGGCCATGGCCTCGCGCAGGCGCGAGGAGCTCGGGTTGCAGATGAAGGACGACAGGCCAGAGGCCATGCCCATGGTCAAAAACGCGCTGTTCAGCAGGTCGCGCGCGGGCAGGCCGAAGGAAATGTTCGACAGGCCGCAGGTGGTGGCCAGGCCCCACTCGTCGCGACAGTGGCGGATGACCTCCAGGCAGGCCTTGGCCGCCTCGGGCTTGGAGGACACGGTGAGCACCAGGGCGTCCACCAAAATCAGCCGCCTGGGGATGCCCAGGTCCTCGGCCTGGCGCAGCATGCGCTCCACCACGGCCAGGCGCTCGGCCGCGGTGAGCGGCAGCTTGCGCCCCTCCAGGGGCAGGAGGATGAAGGGCGCGCCGTACTGCCTGCACAGGGGCCCCAGGGCCTCCATGCGCCCGGGCTCGCCGCTGATGGAGTTCACCAGGGCCGAGCCGGGATAGGCCTCCAGGGCGGCGCGCACGGCGTCCATGTTGGTGGAGTCCAGGCACAGGGGGGCCTGCACGCGGCTCACCAGGTGGCGCACCAGGGCGGGCAGCAGCTCGGCCTCGTCCACCATGGGCGCGCCCACGTTGACGTCCAGGATGTGGGCGCCCATGGACTCCTGCTCCTGGGCCAGGCGCAGAGCCTCGCCGAAACGCCCGGCCTGCAGGTCCTCGGTGAGGGCCTTCTTGCCCGTGGGGTTGATGCGCTCGCCGATGATCTTGGACCGCCGCCACGGGGACACGCACACGGAGCGCGAGCGCGATGTCACCGCCAGGCACGGGGCCTCGGCGGGCTCGGGCAGGGCCCAGGCGCGCTCGCCCACGGCGGCGCGGGCCGCGCGGATGTGCTCGGGCGTGGTGCCGCAGCAGCCGCCGATGAACTTGGCGCCCAGCTCGGCGAAGGGCAGGACCTGGCGCGCGAAATCCTCGGGCCCCAGGCGGAACACGGTGTTGCCGTCCTCGTCCAGCTCGGGCAGGCCCGCGTTGGGTTCCACCAAAAGCGGCGTGGACAGGCGCGGCATCATGGCCCGCACCACGTCCACCATCTGCTCGGGCCCGGCGCTGCAGTTGGTGGCGATGAGGTCCACGCCCAGGTTCTGCATGGCGTCCACGAAGACCTCGGGTGAAGACCCCGTCAGGCTCACGCCCTTCTCGAACGTCATGGACACGCCCACGGGCAGGTCCGAGACCTCGCGCGCGGCGATGACCACGGCCCGGGCCTCGGCCAGGTCGAACTGGGTCTCGGCCAGGATCAGGTCCACCCCGCCCTCGGCCAGGCCCTTGATCTGGTCCTTGAATATCTGGACCAGATCCCGGAAGCCCAGGTCGCCCAGGGGCTGCACGAAATGGCCGGTGGGGCCGACGCTGCCCGCCACGAAGGCCGCGTCCCCGGCGGCCCGGCGCGCGGCGCGGGCCAGGTCGCGGTTCAGGGCCGCGACGTCGGTGCCCGGGGGCAGCTTGGGGGCCGTGCCGCCGAAGGTGTTGGTGGTCACCACGTCGGCGCCGGCGCGCACGTATTCGCGGTGCACATCCTCCACCACCGGGAGGTTGGCCAGGCCGAACTCCTCGGGGGACTGCCCCGAACGCAGGCCGCGGGCCTGGAGCATGGTGCCCATGCCGCCGTCGAAGAATGCGACCCTGCCGTCGCGCAACAAGCGCAGGAAATCTGCCACGTTCAAAACTCCATCGCATTGGGGGGCGAGAGGCCCCGCTGTCCGCAAACCCTTGTCCCGCAAGCCTTGCACGGTGCTCCCCGGGACCGTGTTCATTACTTAAAATCATTGAAAAGGACAAACAAAAACTATACGCTCGAAACTTGCTCGAAACGGTACCGGACCGATTTTTCGCCGCCCCGCACGGGCCCCCGGGCCCCGTTCGTCCCTGCCGCACACGGCCGGGGGGCGGCCACACGGTCCACCCATCTTCAGAGACCACGGAATTATGACACATACATCCCCCAAAACCCAGGAAACGCACTCCGCCGCCGAAGAGGCCGAACTCCTGCCGCCGGAGCAGGACGCCCCGGATGTTGACGAGGGCATGGACGAGGGCCTGGACGAGGACGACTCCCCGGACGTGGACCTGGAATTCCTGCCCGAGGACGAGGACGCCCCCGAGGACACCTTCGAGCTGATGCCGCGCTCGGATTCCGCGGTGGTGCCGCGCGATCCGCTGCACATCTACCTGCGCGAGATCGGCCGCTTCGCCATGCTCAAGCCCGAGGAGGAGTTCGAGCTCGCCCGCCGCGTGCGCGACGAGAACGACTCCGACGCGGCCTTCCGGCTGGTGTCCTCGCATTTGCGCCTGGTGGTCAAGATCGCCATGGACTTCCAGCGCCGCTGGATGCAAAACGTCCTGGACCTGATCCAGGAGGGCAACGTGGGCCTGATGCGCGCGGTGCAGAAGTTCGACCCGGACAAAGGCATCAAGTTCTCCTACTACGCCGCCTTCTGGATCAAGGCCTACATCCTGAAGTTCATCATGGACAACTGGCGGCTGGTCAAAATCGGCACCACCCAGGCCCAGCGCAAGCTGTTCTACAACCTGAACAAGGAACGCCAGCGCCTGCAGAGCCTCGGCTTCGACCCGGACAACGCCACCGTGGCCAAGAACCTGGGGGTGTCCGAGGACGTGGTGGTGGAGATGGACCAGCGCCTGTCGCGCCAGGACATGTCCCTGAACATGCCCCTGGGCGGCGAGGAAGGCGGCGCCACGCGCATGGACTTCCTGCCCGCCCTGGAGTCGGGCGTCGAGGACACCCTGGCCCAGAACGAAATCGCCGAGACCCTCAAGGAAAACCTGAAGACCATCCTGCCCAGCCTGAACGAGAAGGAGCAGGACATCCTGGAGAACCGCCTGCTTTCCGACTCCCCGGTGACCCTGCGCGAAATCGGCGAGAAATACGGCGTGACCCGCGAGCGGGTGCGCCAGATAGAAGCCCGGCTGCTGCAAAAGCTCAAAGTTCATTTAAGCGAAAACATACAAGATTTCTCCAAAGAGTGGATCAAGAACCATGAGTGATGTACTGCTACGCATGAAACGCGAGGCCAAGGCCCTGCTCGCCGAACACGAGCCCCCGGGATTCTATGACGAATATTCCGAGGAGATCGCCTACGCGCACAGCACCTTCTTCGACCATCCGCTGATCATCCGCCTGCGCGAGGACGTGATCCCCTTCATCTACGACGACTACGGGTTCGGCGTGGACCACTCCAAGAAGGTGGCCATCGACGCCGCGGCCATAGTGCTTCACCAGACGCGCCTCAGGGGCGAGGCCCTGGCCCGGGACTATGCGCTTCTGGCCATGATGGCCGGGCTGCTGCACGACGTCTGCCGCCTGGAGAGCGACCACGCCAAGAGCGCCGCCGAACTGGCGGGCAAGCTCCTGGAAGGCTATCCCCTGGACCACGAGGACCTGGAGCGCATCGCCTTCGCCGTGCGCGACCACGAAAACCCCGCCCCCACGGGCGGCGGCGACGACCACGTGGCCCGGCTCCTGGCCGACGCCCTGTACGACGCGGACAAGTTCCGCTGGGGCCCGGACCACTTCTCCACCACCCTCTGGGAGCTGTGCGAATACAACGAGATCTCGCCCGCGGAGATCGTGGACCGCTTCCCCCAGGGCATCGGCAAGATCATGGAGATCGCCCCGACCTTCCGCACCCCCGAGGGCCGCAAGTACGGGGCCCAGTTCGTGGAGATGGGGCTGGAGCTGGGCGGGGAGCTGCACGGGCTCCTGCGCAGGATCCTTGAGGACGAGACGCGCTAGCGGCGCGGCCAAGCCCCCGCAGCACTCCCAACCGGCCCGGGTCGAGGACCGCGCCGCCAGAGGAATCAATGACCCAGCACACGCCCAGATCCCTGCTCCTGCTCCTGGCCGCCCTGGCCCTGGCCGCCCTGGGCGGCTGCGCCCAGGTCACGGCTCCCCCGCCCGAACCCCGGCCCGCGACCTGGCAGCTCTCGCAACAGGCGGCGACGACCTTCTACTACCTGGCCTACGAGGACGCCCTGCGCCACAAGCGCACGGCCGACGCCCTCACGGCCCTGGACGAGCTGCTCAAGCTGGCCCCCTCCCCCACCATCTACGCCGAGGCCGCGGAGCTCAACTGGCGCGAGAAGCGCATGGGCAAGGCCCGCGCCCTGCTCAAGGAGGGGCTCGAAGCCTACCCCGATTCCCGCGAGCTGGCCGTGACCCTGGCCAACACCTATTATTCCGAAAAGCGCCACGACGACGCGGCGGCCGTGATGCGCGACTACCTCAAGCGCGTGCCCGACGACACCACCGTGCATCAGGACCTGGCGCTGATCTACCTGGACGCCAAGCGCTACGCCGAGGCCCTGGACGCCCTGGGCGCCATCCCCGAGGACCAGCGCACGCCCATGATCCTCTACTACGAGGCCAAGGCCAGCTCCGGCCTGGGCCTGAACCACCAGGCCATCGCCAAGCTCGAAGCCGCCGTGGACCGCGACCCGGAATTCGTGGAGGCCTGGGCCGAACTGGCCTATCTGCACGAGGTGGACAAGGACTACGTGGCCGCGGAAAAGGTCTACACCAAGCTGGTGGAGATGGGCGAAACCGCCACCGAGGTCTGGCTCCGGCTGGTGAACCTGAACATCAAGCTGAACAACCCGGACAAGGCCCTGGCCCTGTACCGCCAGGGCCCCAGCGACCTGGACTTCGCCCTGGAGGCCGCTACCCTGTTCCTGGACGAGAAATTCTTCGACCAGGCCCGGGCCGTGCTGGCCCCCCTGCCCTCGGGGGAGGACGCGCCCCCGCGCATCTGGTTCTACCGCGCGCTGCTGGCCTACGAGGGCGACCAGGACGCGGCCAGGGCCATCGAGTATCTGGAAAAGGTCCCCGTCGACGATCCCCACTTCCACCGGGCGGTGCGCTTCCGCATCCACCTGCTCATCGACGCCGAACGCCAGGACGAGGCCCGGGCCCTGATCCGCACGCAGCAGAAGGCCTTTCCCGACGAGCCGGACTACTGGCTCCTGGAGTCCTCCCTGGCCCAGAACCTGGGCGAACTGCCCGAGGCGCGCCGCATCCTGGAACAGGCCGTGGACAAGTGGCCCGAGGACACGGAGCTGCTCTACGCCCTGGGCGTGATCCTGGACAAGATGAACCTGCGCGACCAGGGCATCGCCGTGATGGAGCGCATCATCACCCTGGACCCGGAGCACGCCGACGCCCTGAACTACGTGGGCTACCTCTTGGCGGACAACATGCGCGACCTGGACCGGGCCCAGGTGCTCATCGCCAAGGCCCTGGAGGTGGAGCCGGACAACGGCTACATCATCGATTCCCTGGCCTGGCTGCATTTCCGCCGTGGCCGGCTGGACCAAGCCTGGGAGGAGATCAGGCGCGCGGTGGAGCGGGTGGCCGACGACCCGACCATCTGGGAGCACTACGGGGACATCGCCAAGGCCCTGGGCAAGGCGGACAAGGCCGCCGAGGGCTACCGCAACAGCCTGGAAGTGAACCCCGAGAACCAGTCCGCGCAGGATAAGCTGGACAGCCTATGAGTTCCGGCGCGCCGCGATCCCCGTTCGCCACGGCCCTCGCGGCCCCGGTCCTGGCGGTCCTTATCCTGGCCGCCCTTCTCGGGGCCTGCGCCCACGCCCCCCAGGGGCCCGGGGCCGACCCCGGCGCCCTGTGGAAGGCCTTTTCGGAGCGCCGCGCCGGGGCCGGGGGCGAAGTGGGCATCCTGGCCGCGGCCAGCCTGCACTATTCCGGCCCCGACGCCAGCCACCGCATGACCCTGCGCCTGTGGGGCGCGCCCGGCGCGGCCCTGCGCCTGGACCTGAACACGGGCCTGGGCTCCACCGTGGCCATGCTGCGCGAGGAGCCCGGGGACTGGCTGGGCTACTTCCCCTCGGACAACGCGGCCTACACCAGCCGGAACCCCCTGTTCGGCCAGCGCGTGCTGGGCATGGACCTGCCGTTTACCCTGCGCGACCTGGCCGGGCTGGTCACGGGAACCTACGCGGGCTTCGCCCCGGACGGCTACCGGGCCGCCGCGGCCCTGCCCGACGGCGGCGTGCGCTACGCCCTGGAGCCCGGCTCGGCCGTGACCGCGATGACACTGGACGCCGAGGGCAGACCGGTGGTATTCGCAGGGCGTCTGCGCGGCCGAACCTGGACCATGGTCCTGTCCGGACACGCGGAAACCGGGGCCGCCGCCCCGGAAAAAATCGACATCTCCCTGAAACCAGACGTACGCGCAATCGTGCGGGTCAAGCGCCTGGAACGGCGCCCAAGCCCCTGGCCCGGCGCGGCCCTGGACCTGCCGCTGCCACCGGGGACCACGGTCACGCCCCTGGACGAGGACGGCGGGCCCAAGAGAGGATGACATGCCTGAGACCAACAACGGCGACGCCCACGAGCCCCTGACCGGGGGCGGGCTGCTCGCGACCCTGAAGACCGGGCTTTCGGTCCTCTGGGCGGAGCTGAAATGGACCCTGACCAAGAGCATCAGGGAATACGAGACCCGCCAGATGCGGCGCAGGCTGGAGCGCGAATACGCGACCCTGGGCCGCATCGCCAGGAAGCGCATGGACGCTGCCGAGGCCGACGCCCCGTCGCGCGACGGCGAGGCCGGGCTGGTGCTCTCGCAGATCGAATTTCTGGAACGGGAGCTGGACTTCCTGGACAAGGAAGGCAGCCGCACCCGGTCCGAGGACCTGGAGCGCCGCAGGCGCGACCTGGGCCTGGACCAAGACCAATAAGACTCCCGGAGGCATCCATGCCCGCCAAGCGAGTGGCCGTGGGCTCTGACCACGCAGGCTTCACCCTCAAGCAGACCCTCATCCAGCACCTCGAATCCCGGGGCTTCGAACCCGTGGACGTGGGCGTCATGGACACCACGAGCTGCGACTACCCGGTCGTCGCCCAGAAGCTCTGTTCCGTGGTCCTGGACCAGGACATCATCGGGGTGCTGGTCTGCGGCACGGGCATCGGCATGTCCATCGCCGCCAACCGCTTCCCCGGCATCCGCGCGGCCGTGTGCGCCAACGGCTTCCAGTGCGAGATGACGCGCCGCCACAACGACTGCAACGTGCTCTGCCTGGGCGAGCGCGTCACCGGGGCCGGGGCCGCCCTCTCCATCCTTGACATCTTCCTGGATACGGAGTTCGAAGGCGGTCGCCACGCGCGCCGCGTGGACCTCATGGACAAGAACCTCTAACGCGCACCTTCAAGGAACGCTCATCATGCTCAGCGAACGCAACGCCGAACTGGACGCCAAGGCCGTCAACGTCATCAAGGCCCTGGTCATGGATTCCACCCGCAAGGCCAACTCCGGGCACCCCGGCGGCCCCATGTCCTCGGCGGACATGGCCTACATCCTGTTCAAGGACTACCTGCGCTTCGCCCCCGGGGACGCGGGCTGGTTCGACCGCGACCGCTTCGTGCTCTCCGCCGGGCACGAGTCCTCGCTGCTCTACGGCCTGCTCCATTTCTGCGATTTTCTGGGCATCGACGACCTGAAGGCTTTCCGCCAGTGGGGCAGCCGCACCCCCGGGCACCCCGAATGCGACATGGCCCCCGGCGTGGAGGCCACCACCGGCCCCCTGGGCCAGGGCTTCGCCATGAGCGTGGGCATGGCCGTGGCCGAGACCATGCTCGGCGAGCGCCTGGGCGCCGACGCCTGCGACCATTACACCTACGCCCTGGCGTCCGACGGCGACATCCAGGAGCCCGTGGCCCTGGGCGCGGCCGCCCTGGCCGGTAAATGGGGCCTGGGCAAGCTCATCGTGCTCTACGACTCCAACGACATCCAGCTGGCCGGGCCCACGTCGCGCTGCGACTGCCTGGACCACGCCAAGCTTTTCGAGGCCATGTGCTGGCAGGTCCTGACCATCGACGGCCACGACCACGAGGCCATCCGCGACGCCCTGGACAAGGCCCGCGCCGAGACCTCCCGCCCCACCCTGATCATCGGCAAGACCGTGATGGCCAAGGGCGCGGCGACCCTGGAGGGCGACTACAACACCCACGGAGCGCCCCTGTCCCCCGAGGAGATCGCGGCCACCAAGACCAAGATGGGGCTCGATCCCGAGGCCCAGTTCCAGGTGCCCGAGGACGTGCTGACCCATTTCCGCTCCCGCTTCGGCCATCTGGAGGCCGAGGCCGGCAAGTGGAAGCGCAAGCTGGTGGCCAGGCTGGACGAGGACGCCGACTTCGCCGCCCTGTGGGAGGCCGTGACCGCCAAGCGCAAGGACCTCGCCCTGGCCATGCCCGAGTTCACCCCGGGCGAGTCCGTGGCCACGCGCAAGGCCTGGGGCACGGTGCTGAACGAGATCATGCACCAGCTGCCGCTTCTGGCGGGCGGGTCCGCAGACCTGGACCCCTCCAACCAGACCGTGAAATTCCGCGAGACCGTGGGCGTGTACTGCCCGGACAACCGCAAGGGCCGCAACCTGTCCTTCGGCGTGCGCGAGTTCCCCATGGGCGCCATCCTCAACGGCATGGCCCTGCACGGCGGGGTGGTCCCCTTCGGCGCGACGTTCCTGGTCTTCTCGGACTACGAGCGCAACGCCCTGCGCATGAGCGCCCTGCAGAAGCTGCCCGTCTTGCACGTGTTCACTCATGATTCCTTCTACGTAGGCGAGGACGGCCCCACCCACCAGCCCATCGAGCACGTCAGCTCGCTGAGGCTGATCCCCAACATGCTGGTGATGCGCCCGGCCGACGCCTGCGAGACCGCCGCCTGCCTGCGGATCGCCCTGACCCAGGAGGAGCGGCCCACGTGCCTCTGCCTCACCCGCCAGGGCCTGCCCGTGCTGGACGCCGCCCAGGTGGGCGACGGCCCGGAGCGCGGCGGCTACGTGCTCTCCGACTGCGAGGGCGAGGCCGAGATCGTGTTCCTGGCCTCGGGCTCCGAGGTCTCCCTGTGCATGGCCGCCGCCGCGAAGCTCAGCGGCAAGCGCGTGCGCGTGGTCAGCGTGCCGAGCATGGAGCTCTTCGACGAGCAGCCCGCCGCCTACCGCGCCGAGGTCATCCCGGCCGGGGCCCTGAAGGTGGCCGTGGAGGCCGGACGCGGGGACCTCTGGTACAAGTACGTGGGCACCGACGGGCTGGTGCACTCCATGCAGGGCTTCGGCGCGTCCGCGCCGGGCAAGATTCTCGAAGAACAATACGGATTCACCCCCGATCACCTCGCAGGGCTGGTGCGCGAGCGCCTGGCATAGCCCACATACACTTCAAGGAGCACCACAGTGGAAGCAGATGAACGCAGCCTGATTGAAGCGCCGGACAGAAATCTGGCCCTGGACTTGGTCCGGGTCACGGAGGCGGCGGCCCTGAGCTCCGCCCGCTGGCTGGGCAAGGGCAACAAGGAGGAAGGGGACCGCGCGGCCGTGGACGCCATGCGCCTGTCCTTCAACGCCCTGGACATCGACGGCACCGTGATCATCGGGGAGGGGGAGAAGGACGAGGCCCCCATGCTCTTCAACGGCGAGCGCCTGGGCACCGGCGATGGCCCCAAGGTGGACGTGGCCGTGGACCCCGTGGAGGGCACCAACCTGCTGGCCTTCGGCCGCCCCAACGCCATCTCCGTGGTGGGCGTGGCCCCGGCCGGAACCATGTACGACCCGGGCCCGAGCTTCTACATGGAGAAGCTGGTGGTGCCCGCGGCGGCCAAGGACGTGGTGCACCTGGACGCGCCGGTGAAGGAAAACCTGACGCGCATCGCCAAGGCCCTGGACAAGGACGTGGACGACCTGGTGGTCTTCGTGCTGGACAAGCCCCGCCACAAGACCCTCATCGAGGAGATCCGCAGGGCCGGGGCGCGCATCGAGCTGCACACCGACGGCGACGTGGCCGGCTCGCTGATGGCCGTTGACCCGCGCTCCAACGTGGACGTGATGATGGGCACGGGCGGCACCCCCGAGGGCGTGCTCTCGGCCTGCGCCATCCGGGCCATGGGCGGCGAGATGCTGGCCCGCCTGGACCCCCGCTCCAAGGCCGAGGAAGGCGCGCTCATGGACGCCGGCAAGGACGTGCGCGAAATCCTCACGGTCAAGGCCCTGGTCAAGACCGACGACGTGTATTTCGCGGCCACGGGCATCTCCGGCGGCACGTTCCTCTCGGGCGTGCGCTACACCGGCCCCGGCGCGGTGACCCACTCCCTGGTCATGCGCGGCAAGACCGGCTGCACCCGCTTCGTGGAGGCCCACCACACCTTCGAAAAACTGATGCGCTTCTCCAGCGTGAAGTACGACTAGGCCCCAGGCATCAAGTTTCCCAAAACGCCCCCAAGCACCAGTGCTTGCGGGCGTTTTTATTTCCGGACGACCGCAGTTCGGTTCCGGGCGTATTTCCGGAGCCAAACCGCATTTTCCATGGGACAAGCCCCCTTTTGCCGTGTATGTATACAATGATCAATATAGTAGACACGACAAAAGGAGGGGAAAACCATGCGCAAAGACAGGACAAAAACCATTCTACTGTTGGCGGTCGTGGCCATGCTGCTGGCGGGGTGCAGCCACAAGGCCATGGTCACGTCCTTCCAGGACATCACCTCGGAATCCAAACGCCAGGGCTGGTTCTACGGGCGGCAGTACTCCTCGGTCTCCATCCCGGGGTTCAACGCCGCCTACGAACCCGGAAGGCTCTACAGCTACAACCCGGCCCGGGGCCCGCTGACGGCCACGGGCATCGCCCCGGGGGAACAAAGCCTCATCATCAGCAAAACCGTGCAGGGGTCGGACGACGAAAACGCCATAATAGCCATCAAGACCCAGCTCGAAACCGTCAAGCAGCTCACGGAAGAAGTGGTTCAGGCGCGCATCGACATGCTCAAGAACGACATCAACGCCAAGGCGGGGTCGGGCACGACCATATTCAACAACGTGGACGCCAACGCGGCCACGGCCTACTCCACGAAGCTCGGCCAACTGAAGGCCGCCGAAACGACGCTGAACAACCAAGTGAACAAGAACGGAATAATGATCTTCAGGTGGGCCTACGGCACGGTGGCCGACGAGTCCACGGACGTGGCCGAAATACTCAAGACCAACAACGAGGCCGGGGCCCAGTCCTCGGGCTACGCCATCATCAACGGCCTGCGCGTCTCGACCCTGTACGTGGGCACGGACATCCTGAAGCAATGGAACGAGGTCCGTGACATCGGCTTCTGGAGGGCCTGGCCGCAGATCGTGACCACGGTGGCCCAGACGCGGCAGATCGCCTATACCAGCGAGCTGGACCTGGAGCAGGTCTTCGCCGCGGAACTGAATCTCGATTACGAAACCGTGGAAAACGTGGCCGCCAACTGGAAAACGGAACTCTCCGTGGTCATCAAGACCTACGCGGCCCGTTTCGAGAAATGCGCCAACACCGGACTGATCGGCAAGGAGGTCATCACCCAGCGCGAGGTGGACTGGGGACAGCGGCAGACGACGCAGGAAACCGCGCTCCCGGCCCACCTCCAGGAATGGTCCACGTTCTACCAGACCAGCACCAGCCTGAAGGCGCTGAAAAAGACCATGGGTGGGGACCATCCGTACAAGGACGGATGAGCCCCGCGAACACGGCAGGCAAAAGGCCCGCGCGCCACTCGGCGCGCGGGCCCTTTGCATCACAAGAAACGGACGGAAAACCATCCCGCAGGCCGTTCAGAAGGTGTGAGATGCGAGGAAGCGGAAAAATCCGGGGCGCGTGGTGTATTACACATACATAAGCGGTCCGGATTTTTACGCTGACGAAGCAGATTGCACCTTATGGACGGCCTGCTAGAAGGTGACGACCTCGTAGCCCTTGTCCATATACCCGCCCATGGCCGGGTGGCCGCCCATCTCGCCGATGAGGGCGAAGCCCTCGGCCTCGACGGCCTCGGCCACGCCCAGCTTGCGGGAGCAGGCCTTGCACGCCCCGTCCACCACGCCGGACTCCTTGAGCTTCTCGTACAGCCCGTTGAAGGGGCTGCCCGGGTCGGCCAGCTCGGGGATGAGCTTCACGGACTGGCCCTCGAACACCAGGCGCACGTCGTAGCCGCGCTGCTTCATGTCCAGGGCGTTGAGCATCACGTGCACGAAGCACAGGACCTCGCCGTTGAAAGGATAGAGGACCACCTTTTTCATGCTTTCCTCCCTGCTCAAATGAACGAACGCAACACCTCGTCCAGGGCGTCCAGGTCCGTGTCCGCGGCGGCCAGGGGACCGGCCGCCAGTTGCGGCAGGCGATCCTCCAGGCAGGGGCGGTCGTTGGTGTAGATCACGCCCACGGGGATCTCGTCCCCAAAGCGCGCGGCCGTTTCCAGGGCCCGGGTCCAGTCCGTGGGGTCGTAGCCCTCGGGCAGGGGCCGCACGCGCTCCTTGTACCAGGCGAAGGTGTTGACCTTGTTGAAGGACACGCAGGGCTGCAGGATGTCGATGAGGGCGAAGCCCTTGTGCCGCATGCCCGCCGCGATCATCCGCGCCAGATGCTCCGCGTCCCCGGCAAAGGAGCGGGCCACGAAGGAGCACTTCATGGCCACGGCCGTGAGCACGGGGTTGAAGGGCTCGGCCGTGACGCCTGCGGGCTGGGTCTTGGTGACCTGGCCCTCCATGGTGGTGGGGCTGGCTTGCCCCTTGGTCAGGCCGTATATCTGGTTGTCATGGGCCAGGAGCGTGAGGTTCACGTTGCGCCTGACCGCCGCCAGGAAGTGGTTGCCGCCCTCGCCGTAGGTGCAGCCGTCCCCGGAGGAGACCAGCACGGGCAGCTCGTGGTTGGCCAGGCGGCAGGCCTGGGCCACCGGCAATGCGCGGCCATGCAGCCCGTTAAAGGCGTTGCAGCGGATGTAGTGCGGGGCCTTGGCCGCCTGGCCGATGCCCGACACGTACAGGAATCCGTGGGGAGCGATATCCTGCTCCGCCAGGGCCTGGCGCAGGGCCTGCATGATGCCGAAGTTGCCGCAGCCCGGGCACCAGGAGGTGGCGAACTCGCCGTATTCCTTGATCTCGATCATTTTTGTCCCTCCCCCGTCGCGAATCCTTTCTCCCCCAGGGCCGCGACGATCCATTCCGGCGTGAAGGGCCTGCCGTCGTATTTGAGCACCATGCCGTGGACCTCGGCGCCTTCCTGGCGCAGGAGGCGGGCGAACTGCCCCGTGGAGTTGCCCTCCACCACGACCACCGCGCCCGCGGCCTCGAGCCGGGGCAGAAACTGGTCGGCCTTGAGGGGCCAGACCTGGCTGAAGTGCAGGGAAGCCGCGTCCACGCCGCGCGCGCGCAGGTCCTCGGCGGCCTCCTCGGCCGCGCCCCGGGTGGAGCCCCAGGAGACCAGCAGCAGCTCCGGGGCCTCGCCGCCCTCGTAGCTGGGGGCGACGACCTCCTGCCACAGGCCGCAGCCCTTGCGCAGGCGCTTGTCCTGCATGGCCGTGCGCACGTCCCTGTCTTCGGTGATGTGGCCGTCGGGGGTATGCTCGTGGGAGTCCCCCAGCACCAGATCCCGGGAGAAGCCCGGAATCACGCGCGGTGACACGCCGCTGTCCGTCACGGCGTAGCGCTGGTACGCGCCCTCCCCGTCCCAGGCCTTGAGGGGCCCGGCCACGGGGGGCAGGGCCCGGGCGTCCAGGGGCTCCACCGCCCTCCAGGAGTCGGCCAAGAACTGGTCCGAAAGCACGAACACCGGGCTCTGCCAGCGTTCGGCCAGATCAAAGGCCCGGTGGGCCAGCTCGAAGGCCTCGGCCGGGGTCCCGGGGGCCAGCACCGCGCGGGGGAACTCTCCGTGCCCGGCGTAGAGCACCAGATCCAGGTCCGCCTGTTCCGTGCGCGTGGGCAGGCCCGTGGCCGGTCCCGGCCGCATGGCAACCACGCAGACCAGGGGCGTCTCGGACACCCCCGCGAGGCTCACGCCTTCGGTCATCAGGGCCAGGCCGCCCCCGGATGTGGGCACCAGGGACTTCGCCCCGGAAAACGACGCGCCAATGGCCATGTTCACGGCCGCGATCTCGTCCTCGGCCTGCTCCACCACCACGCCCATGGACCGGCCGTGGGTGATGAGGTTCTGGGCCACGGAGGTGGCCGGAGTCATGGGATAGAAGGAGCAGAACCGCACGCCCGCGGCCAGGGCACCCAAGGCGATGGCCTCGTTGCCGCCGAGCATCATGCGCGGGCCGCGCTCCGGGGCCGGGGCCAGGGGCTCGAAGCCCAGGCCCTGCTCGGCCACCCAGGCGTAGGCCGCGTCCAGCACCTCGTGGTTTGCGCGCACCACGTCCTGGCCCTTTTTGCCGAAGGTCTCGGCCAGCAGCCCGGCCGGGACGTCGCGGTCCAGGCCCAGCACCGAGGCCAGGACCCCGAGGGCGGCCACGTTCTGGAAGATGGGCGTGGGCGCAAGGTCCGCGAAGGGAATGGACAGCCCCGGGCGGCCCTTGGCGTCCAGCGCCGGATCCGCGAAGACCAGGCCGCCTTCGGCCAGATCGTCCAGGTGCAGGTCAATGCTCTCCTGGTTCAGGGCCGCCAGGATGTCCATGGCCTCGCGCGGGGCGCGCACGTTCCCCGTCGAGACCCGGACGATGAAGGTGTTGTGCCCGCCGCGCACGCGGGACATGTAGTCCTGGCGGACCACGATGTCGTAGCCAGCGCGCACCAGACTCTTGGAAAGAAGGCGGCCCACAGTGGCCAGCCCCTGGCCCGCCGCGCCGCCGATCATGATGCTCACGGATCGTTCGGCCATGCTTCCTCCTTGCCGCCAAGGCGACTTTGGGCGCCCCGGGGGGCTATGGTGAGGCTATTGCGCCGGGGTGGGCGGCGTGAACACGCGCGTGGCCATCTCCTTGTCCAGCATGTACAGGCCGGAGCCGTCCTTGGAGACCATGCGCAGCTTGTCCAGGGCGTCGCCCACGTTGTCCTCCTCCTCCACCTGCTCCTCCACGAACCACTGCAGGAAGATGCCGGCGGCGTGGTCGCGCTCGTCCAGGGCCAGGCTCATGAGGTCGTTGATGCGCGCGGTCACGGACCGCTCGTGCTCCAGGGTGTGCTCCAGCACGGCCAGGGGGCTCTTCCACTCGTTCTCGGGCTTGTCCACGGCGAGCAGCTCCACGCGGCCGCCGCGATCCAGCACGTAGTCGTAGAACTTCACGGCGTGGGACAACTCCTCTTGGGCCTGCACGCGCATCCACTGGGCGAACCCGGGCAGCCCCTGGTCCGCGAACCAGGCGGACATGGACAGGTACAAATAGCCGGAATACATCTCCCACTTGATCTGCTCGTTGATGGCCTTTTCCATTTTCTTGCCAATCATGGCTTCCTCCGATTGCGAACGGGTTGCTCGGCGGACGCGCCGCCGCCTGTGTACCTGGATTCGCGGCCCCGGGACAACTCCCCCGCCGGGCCGCACCCGTATAAGATACATCGCGTCCGCGAATGCGCAAGCCCCCAATCCGCGCCTGAAACGAAACAATTTCGTCATCTCCTTGTGAAGTCCTTCCCGCGGCTTGCCCCCGCCGGGGAAATGAGGCACAAGAAGGACCGTTCTTCCATCCATGGCTCGCAACAGGGGGAAAGAAGCGATGCTCGAGGCACCGGTCCGGTTCGGGGATTCCCGCCAGGAGGAGACCCGCATGGCCTGCAAGAAATGCAACGGCAGCTTGCGCGTGATCCGCAGCTGCCGTGAGGTCACCGTGTTCTGCAACCGCTGCGGCGGACGCTTCCGCCTGGAGGAATACAAGGACTATCTGGACGCCATCGAGGACTTCATGGGCAACGTGCCCTGCGACCGCGTCTGATCCCTTCCCGGCCCGTTTCCCGGGCCCCGGAATTCCGAACATCCCGGATTTCCAGACGATCCACCCTACCCAGCCCTCTCCGGGGGCCGGTTCCCTTTGCCATGTCCCAAGCAAGGTAAAGGATTCCGGCGAACCGTCCGATAGGACCGTAAGCACGATGCAGCCATCGCACCGGCGACCAACCCCGGAGGGAGCGAGACGATGAAAATTATGACGATCCGCGCGGCGGCCCTGGCCTTGTGCGCAGCCCTGGCCGCGGGCTCCGCCTGGTGCGCGGACGCTAACCCGCTGGACGCCCAGGCCCGGGTCCTGGCCGACCACAACGCCCAGTCCGTGGGCGGCCCCGGTCCCTTCGACCCCGGGGCCGGAACCGTGGCCCAGGACATGGGCACCTTCCACGTGGACGGCAAGGCCTACGACGTGTACGGCGACGCCCTGGTCCACGCCGGGGCCCTGGTGCCCGACGGCAAGGGCGACTACGTGTGGATCGGCTCGGACAAGCCCATCACCCGCCCCTCCCCCGAGGTGGCCGGGGCCCGCGAACTGCGCCTCAAGATCCGCGAGCTCGCGTCCCAGCTTTTCGAGGCCGGCAGGGACACCCTGGCCGGGGGCGTGGCCATGCCCGCCTCCTTCGTGAACCAGGACGACTTCGACGCCTCCTCCTCCTTCGGCCGCTACATCGCGGAGCAACTGTTCTACGAACTGAACCAGCTGGACGTGCCCGTGCGCGAATACCGCACCATGCCGCGCATCATGACCCGCGCCCGTGACGGCGAGTTCGCCCTGAGCCGGCGCATGGAGGAGGCCTCCCAGACGCCCACGGCCGGGCTGGTGCTCACGGGGACCTATTATTTCGACAAGCACAACGTGTTCGTGAACGCGCGCCTGTACCGTCCCGGGGACGGCATGGTCCTGCGCACGGCCAACCTGGTCTTCGCCCAGACCCCGGTGACCTGGACCATGCTCAAGCGCGGCGGCGGCATCCGCCTGCGCCAGGCGGAGATGGAGGTCAAGTCCCTGGCCAAGCTCAAGGACGAGACCAGCCTTGAATTCATGCTCGAGCAGGAAGACCTGCATTGAGGGGGGAATCCATGAACATCCGACTCTTTCTCGTGGCGGTCTGCGCGGCCTGCGCCCTGTCCGGGTGCGCGGCGCTGGACGCCTTGGACTTCGGCTCCCCCAAGGTCCACGCCCTGCCCTACCAGGAGAACGCCCTCTCCTGCCTGGCCCTGGGCCGCGAATACCAGTCCCAGGGCCGTTTCGAGCTGGCCAGGGAAACCTTCCTGCACGGGCTGGCCATGTCCCGCAACGAGGACATGCGCCACCGCCTGGCCGAGGAGATCGAGGCCACGGACAGGCTCATCCTGAGCAGCCGCTAGGCCCGTGGAAGACGCGAGCACCCCTAT
Source organism: Desulfocurvus sp. DL1XJH-121 (assembly GCF_054819825.1). NCBI lineage: Bacteria > Pseudomonadati > Thermodesulfobacteriota > Desulfovibrionia > Desulfovibrionales > Desulfovibrionaceae > Desulfocurvus > Desulfocurvus sp. DL1XJH-121. Next base: position 57,886 of record NZ_JBTVWW010000016.1, on the reverse strand, counting down.
TTTCGAGGAAAACGACATGAAGGCACACGCCACCCTGGAACACCCCCTGGCCCGGCTGCTGGCCGCCCTGGCCCTGGGAGCGGCCCTGCTGCTCCTGGCCGCCGCGGGCGCGCGCGCCGAGGACAGCGTGCCCACCACGGCGGGCACCATCGCGGCGGAGCTGGACTCCCAGCTGGCCGAGCGCCTGGGCATGCTGGAAGGCCCGGCCAAGGGCACCAGCCTGATCCTGACCACCCCGGTGAGCCTGGAGGACATGGAGCAGAGTTGCCCCCTGGCCCGGCTGCTGGGCGAGGAAATGGCCGTCTGGTTCGTGCAGAACGGCTACCGCGTGCGCGAGGTGCGCAAGGCCAAGAGCCTGATGCTCGAACCGGGCACAGGCGAGTTGGCCCTGTCCCGCGACCTGCGCTTCGTGGATTCGCGCTACGTGAAGAGCGCGGTGCTGCTCACGGCCACCTACACCCAGACCACCAAGCACGTGCGCTTCAACGTGCGCCTGCTGCACGCGCCCACGGGCGAGGTCCTGGCCATGGCCGCGCGCACCCTGGGCATCACCAAGGAGACCAGGCAGCTGTTGGACGACGAGGCCCGAGCCAAGGCCCGCCGCATCCTGCCCAACGTGCGCACGGTGCTGGGCAAGGTGGACGTGGCCCAGAGCGAAGCGGCCGCCCAGGCCGCCAACACGCCGTGGGGAGGCTTCCGCCCCATGAACGCACCGGGCTATTCGGGCAACCCGCCGCAGGTCCTGGACCTCACGGAATAAAAGGCGATCGCAACGCAAAGCAAAAGGCCGACGCCCGCACGGGCGTCGGCCTTATTGATTGGCAAAACGGAAAATCGAGGGCCTAGACCGCGCGGGCGGCCGCGTAGGCCTCGCGGATGCGCGCCTCCACATAGACGGCCATGTCCGCCGCATCGGCGCAGTCCACGCTGAAGCAGCGGGCGTCCTGCCCGGCGAGGCCCTCGGGGGCCCAGTCGCCCAGGTCGTCAGGGTCGCTGACCTGGTCGTCGTAGAAGCACACGGACAGCCAGCGGTCCGCCGGGTCGTCGTCCACCACGTCCACCATCACGAACAAATCGCGCCCGTTGCCCGGCACGGTCCCGCGCAGGGAATAGCTGATCCCGGGCCGGGCCTTGAAGGACAACCCCACGCCCTCGCAGGAGCCCAGCAGGTCCTTGTATTGCACGAACAGGGATTTGACCTCGTTGGGGTCCTCGGCCCACTGGTCCAGAAAGGCCAGGCATTCGGTCATGGCTCGTCTCCTCGTTTTCGGGTTCCACCACCAGCGCCACCCCGCGCCGCACGGGGACCCTACCCGAGGGAGGGACAGGCAACAACCAAGGATTTTACTGTGAAACAAGATGGTTGGGTACATATAGCGTAGGCCGAAAAGGGGAAGAAAGAGAAAAGTCGCGGCTAAAACCCGATCGCGCCACGTCTTGGTTGTCTGGTTTCGGGGGAACAGCTGGTTCAAAAGCGCGGCTTTTGAACCAGCTGGCAAAGGGGCCGGGGAGCGAGCCCCCCAGGCCCCTCTGCACTCCCCTGCCCCCCTTTTGAAGCAAAAGCGTTACAGCACCCTTATTAGGTATGGATGACGCCAAGGCGTGTCACCCCGTGAAAGCCGTGCGTGTCGGCGGGGCAGGGGCTTTGGCGGGGCTACGCGATACGCCTCCGCGTCGCCCCTATCGCCCCGATGCAGGGGGTGGGACTGTGCACCCGAGAGGCGCGTTGCCGGAGGAGGAAGGCCGCAGGGTCATAACGCCGAGGGGGCAGGCGGTCCCTGCGTAATTCCTCGGGCTACACGGTACGCCCGGGAATTCGCTTTACGGTCCCGATTTACGGGGCGGGTATGGATGTGCGCCGTTGGTGATGGCTGATGAGCTTGGACGTTGAGCGGATGAGGGTCGGTATCCGTGGACATTGCCCGACGCGAGGGTTCTTTGCCATGGATTGTCGCATTACTCGTGCCGCGTCCTCGGGGACTCCAATCCACGCCGCCGTAATCCTCCACGTCTCCCGGCCCGGGGTGCAGCGCTCCTAACGCTCCGCCCCCCGGGACTCCCCAAGCCCCGGCGCGCTGCCCGGCGCAGCGGCTGTGATGGAAATCAACGAAGCGAAGCCGGGCTCGTACGACGGGGCAGCACGACCTGTGCCGCGACACAAGGGGAAGCACCCTCTCGGAACCGCACCACCACGACGCCCCAGCGCCCCGGGCGGGTGCGGGGGGCGCAGCGGCTGTGATGGTAATCAGAAAAGCGAAGCCCCCCGTACCCGCCCGGGGCGCGGCCACGCCGCCTCCCCCAACACTCCCGACAAACCAACGCCCTACCCGCGAGGGAACGCGGTGGGCGGGAGGGAGGGCACAAATGGTTTTGCGCCACGATTCCCCCCTGCCCCTCCCCTCCCAAACAAAAACAGAAAAAGGCCGCCTCCCACGGAGACGGCCTTTTCCCACGTTCAATCAAACGTCCAACCGCTAATGCGTCTGTCCGTTGACCTGCGGCTCCTCTTTCATGAGAGTCGCCGATATATGACATTCCTCGGTGTTGCGGCCGCTGAATATCTTCTCGGGATCCGCGCAGACCAGGGCGTTGGACAGGACTTCGTCCATGTTCTCCACCTCGATGATGGTCAGGTCCTTCAGGATCGCGGCGGGCACGTCCTTCAAGTCCTTGGCGTTGTCCTTGGGGATGAGCACGGTCTTGATGAGCCCGCGGTGGGCGGCCAGGAGCTTCTCCCTGAGCCCGCCGATGGGCAGCACGCGGCCGCGCAGGGTGATCTCGCCGGTCATGGCCAGCTCGTTGTTCACCGGGATATTGAGCAGCGCCGAGGCCAGGGTGGTGGCCAGGGTGATGCCCGCGCTGGGCCCGTCCTTGGGGATGGCGCCCTCGGGCACGTGCACGTGGATGTCGATCTCCTTGTGGAATTCGCGCTTCAGGCCGAAGAGGTCCGAACGCGAGCGGATGTAGGACAGGGCCGCCTTGGCCGACTCCTGCATCACGTCCCCGAGCTTGCCGGTGATCTGGATCTTGCCCGTGCCGGGCATGAGCGCGGTCTCCACCATGAGCAGCTCGCCGCCCATCTCGGTGTAGGCCAGGCCCGTGGTCACGCCCACCTGGGGCGCGTCTTCCTTTTCGCCGTGGCGGTGCTTCTTCACGCCCAGGAGCTTGGGCAGCTGCTGCACGGTGACGTTCAGATGCTTGTCCAGGTCGCCCTCTTCCACCAGGCGCATGGCCGTCTTGCGCGCCACGGCCGCGATCTCGCGCTCCAGGTTGCGCACGCCCGCCTCGCGCGTGTAGTGGCGGATGATGTCCAGGACGGTGTTGTCCGAGATGTTCAGGTTCTCGGGCTTGAGGCCGTGCTCCTTGATCTGCTTGGGCACCAGGAACTGCTTGGCGATCTGGGCCTTTTCCGTCTCCAAGTAGCCGGGCAGCTGGATGATCTCCATGCGGTCCTGCAGGGGGGCCGGGATGGAGTGCAGGCTGTTGGCCGTGGTGATGAAGAAGACCTTGGACAGGTCGTAGTCCATGTCCAGGTAATGGTCGTTGAAGGTGGAGTTCTGCTCCGGGTCCAGGACCTCCAGCAGGGCCGCCGAGGGGTCGCCCCGGAAGTCCATGCTCATCTTGTCCACCTCGTCCAGGCAGAACACAGGATTGTTGAACTCCACGCGCTTCAGGGCCTGGATGATCTTGCCGGGCAGCGCGCCCACGTAGGTGCGCCGGTGGCCGCGGATCTCGGCCTCGTCGCGCACGCCGCCGAGCGACAGGCGCACGAACTCGCGTCCCGTGGCCCGGGCCACGGACTTGGACAGGGACGTCTTGCCCACGCCGGGAGGGCCCACCAGGCAGAGGATGGGACCCTTCATGGTGCCCACCAGGCTCTGCACGGCCAGGTATTCCAGGATGCGCTTCTTGGGCTTCTCCAGGCCGAAATGGTCCTCTTCGAGGATCTGCCGGGCCTCGGCGATGTCCAGGTCGGTCTCCTTGTACACGTTCCAGGGCAGGTCCAGAATCCAGTCCACGTAGTTGCGGACCACGGTGTACTCGGCCGAGGAAGGCGGGATCTGCTTGAGCTTCTTGATCTCCCTGAGGGCCTTCTCGCGGTTCTCATCGGGCATGGTCTTGGCCTTCAAGGCCTTCTCCAGTTCGGCGACCTCCTGGTAGGGGTCGTCCTCGCGGCCCATCTCCTTGTTGATGGCCTTGAGCTGCTCGTTGAGATAGTACTCCTTCTGGTTGTGCTCCATCTGGTCCTTGACGCGGGACTTGATCTTCTTTTCCAGGTGGGCGATCTCGATCTCGCCCTGCAGGAGCGCGAACGTCTCCTCCAGGCGCTTGGACGCGTCCCCTTCCTCCAGAAGGGCCTGTTTCTTCTCGTAGTCCACCTTGAGGTGGGGCATGATGGCGTCGGCCAGACGCCCCGCGTGGGTCAGCGAGGTGATGGCCGTGATGGTCTCGGTGGCGATCTTCTTGTTTATCTTGCCGTACTCCTCCAGGGCCTCGTGGGTGGCGCGCACCAGGGCCTCGCCGTCGGAGGAATCCGCGGCGGGCTCGGGCAGGCGGCTGACGAAGGCCGTGGGGAACTCCTCGCCGTCATCCTCCAGGGGCTCGCCGAACCCGGAGGCCGCGCTCCAGGTGGCGCGGTACAGGCCCTCGAAGAGCACCTTGATGGTGCCGTCGGGCAGGCGCAACAGCTGCAGGATCTTGGACACCGTGCCCACCTCGTAGAGGTCGCCGGGCTCGGGCTTCTCCTGCTCGGGCACCCGCTGGGCCACGAGGAAAATCTGCTTGCCGTGCTCGGCCAGCGCGGTCTCAATGGCGCGCACGGACGCCTCCCGGCCCACGAACAGGGGCACGATGGACCGGGGGAACATGACAACCTCCCGCAGGGACATCACCGGCAGGCGAACGGCGTCGGAATGGGGATCGTTGTCAATGGTCATGAAACTGGTCATTCAACCCTCCGGGTTGCGTCTTTGCAACACGCCCCCCGGCGACGGCCGGGGGGCAGTGAAGAAGATAAATCCGGGAAACGGAAAGTCAACGCGCCGGGGACGCGCCTACGCGGACCGGGCTTCCTGCTGGTAGATGAGCAGGGGCTCCTGTCCGCCTTCGACCACGGCGGTGTTGACCACGCATTCCTTGACGCCCTCGATGGACGGCAGGCGGTACATGATGTCCAGCATGATGCCTTCCAGCACGCTGCGCAGGCCGCGCGCCCCGGTCTTGCGTTCCAGGGCCTTGGCCGCGATGGCCACCATGGCGTTCTTTGTGAAGCGCAGCTTGACGTTGTCCAGCTCGAAAAGCTTCTGGTACTGCTTGATGAGGGCGTTCTTGGGCTCCTGAAGGATGCGCACCAAGTCCTCCTCGGTGAGCTCCTCCAGGGTGGTCACGATGGGGATGCGGCCCACGAATTCGGGAATCAGGCCGTACTTGATGAGGTCCATGGGCGTGACGCCCTTTATGACCTCGCCGGTGTCCTCTTCCTTGGCCTTGGGCTTCACGTCCGCGCCGAAGCCCATGCCGCCGCCCTTGCTGCGGTTCTGGATGATCTTCTCCAGGCCGATGAACGCGCCGCCCAGGATGAACAGGATGTTGCCCGTGTCCATGCGGATGAATTCCTGCTGGGGGTGCTTGCGGCCGCCCTTGGGCGGGATGTTGGCCTCGGTGCCCTCGATGATCTTGAGCAGTGCCTGCTGCACGCCCTCGCCGGACACGTCGCGGGTGATGGACGGGCTGTCGCTCTTGCGGGCGATCTTGTCGATCTCGTCCACGTAGATGATGCCCCGGGACGCGGCCTCGATGTCGTAGTCCGCGTTCTGCAACAGCTGCACGAGGATGTTCTCCACGTCCTCACCCACGTAGCCCGCCTCGGTGAGGGTGGTGGCGTCGGCGATGGCGAAGGGCACCTTGAGCACCCGCGCCAGGGTCTGGGCCAAGAGCGTCTTGCCCGAGCCCGTGGGGCCGATGAGCAGGATGTTGGACTTGTCCAGCTCCACGTCCGAGGACGAGCCCTCGGCGTAGAACACGCGCTTGTAGTGGTTGTGCACGGCCACGGCCAGGGTCTTCTTGGACTGGGGCTGGCCGATCACGTAGTCGTCCAGGAGTGCCTTGATCTCCTCGGGGGTCAGAAGGCGTCCTTCCTCCACTTCCTGGGAAAGGTTTTCCTGGGCGATGATCTCGTTGCACAGGGAAACGCACTCGTCGCAGATGTAGACGTCGGGCCCGGCGATGAGGCGCTGGACCTCTTCCTGGCTCTTGCCGCAAAACGAACAGCACAGTTCCGGGGGCAGGCCCATCTTCTGCTTGGTCATCTGGTAGCTACTCCTTGGATTCTTCCTGAAGATCCGCCCTGGAAACAAGAATCTTGTCGATGAGGCCGTATTCCTTGGCCTCGTCGGCGCTCATGAAGTAGTCGCGATCCGTGTCCTTCTCGATCTTCTTGATCTTCTGCTTGGTATGCCCGGCAAGAATTTCATTCAGCCGCTTGCGGGTCTTGATCATCTCGTTGGCGTGAATCTCTATGTCCGACGCCTGCCCCTGCATGCCGCCCAGGGGCTGGTGGATGAGAATTCTAGCGTTGGGCAATGCAAATCTCATTCCGTCCTCCCCGGCCGCCAGCAGGAAGGCCCCCATGCTCGCGGCTTGGCCGATGCACAGGGTGGACACGGGCGAGGAGATGTACTGCATGGTGTCATAGATGGCGAGGCCCGCAGTCACTACTCCACCGGGGGAATTGATGTACAGGTTGATTGGTTTCTCGGGGTTCTCCGACTCCAGGAAAAGCAGCTGGGCACAGATCAGGCTGGCCACGTGATCGTCGATGGGAGTTCCCAGGAGGATGATCCTGTCCTTGAGCAGGCGGGAAAAAATGTCGTAGGCCCGCTCGGTGCGTCCGGTGGTCTCGACGACAATGGGAATGGTGGTCATCTGCTGTGCTCCCCTTTCTCGTAATGATTTGGAATACGGGCCTGTGGAGGGGCCGAAGGATATAATAGCCATGACTATGGCGGTCGTCCACCCCCCCGGGGCGCCCCGGGCCGCAAAAAAAAGCGGGGGCCGAAGCCCCCGCCCGTAGCGTCGTATCAGGCTAGGCCTGGGGCTTGATGGCGAAGCCGCCCTCGATCTCGACGATCTCGCCGTCCCCGTCCATGGAATTCAGGCGGGTCCTGGCCGCGCCCTCGGTCTTGAAGGGGGTTCCGCCCTTGGTCATGATCAGTTCGCCGTCGGCTTCGGGCTCTGCGGCCTCCGTGGCCGGGGCCTTCTTGGCGGGCTTGTCGCCGGCCTCGTCCGCGCGCTCCACCTCGTTGACCTTGGCCTTGGAGTAGATCATCTCCATAGCCTTGTCGCAGAGCAGGCGGTCCTTCAAGGCGAACATCAGGTTGTGCTCCTCGTAGAAGCGGCGCACGGCCTCGGGATCCTGGCGCGTCTGGATGGCCTCGCGCTGGATGTGCATGTCCACTTCCTCGGGGGACACGGTGAGGCCTTCCTTGGTGGCGATGGCCAGGAGCAGGAGCTGGGTGCGGACCAGTTCCTCGGCCATGGGCAGGCTCTCGGCGCGCAGATCCTCAAGGGTCTTGCCCGTGGCGTCCAGACGGCGGCCCTGCTGCTCCAGGCGCTGCACGTAGTCCTGGGCCAGGCGCTCCACGTGCTCCTGGACCATGGCCGGGGGCAGGGGGAAGTCCAGGCCGTCCAGCAGGCCGTCCATGAGCTTCTTCTGGGCCGCGGCCTTGACCAGGTTCTTGCGGGACTCGAGATAGGAGTGCTCGATGGCCTTGCGCATCGTCTCCACGTCGCTGAACCCGCCGGCCTTGATGGCGAAGTCGTCGTTGACCTCGGGCAGGACCTTCTTCTGGATCTCATGCAGGGTCACGCGCATGGTCACGGTCTGCCCGGCGAAATCCTTGTTGATGAAGTCCTCGGGGAAGGTCACGTCCTCTTCGCCCTTTTCGCCGGCCTTGAGCTTCTTGACCATGTCCTCGAACTGGGGAAGGGACTGGCCCTCGCCCAGGACGAGCTGGAAATTCTGGGCCTTGATCTCGTCGATGGCCTTGCCGTCCTGCCAGGCGTTGAAGCTGATGACGACCACGTCGCCGTCCTCGGGCGTGCGGTCCTCCTCGACCTTGACCATCTCGGCCATATTGCCGCGGATGCGCTCCACCACGGAGTCGATCTCCTCGGCGGCGATCTCGGGCTTCTCCTGGTCCACCTCCAGCCCCTCGTACTGGGGCAGGTCGATGTCCGGGGCGACCTCGAAGCTCACGGTGTAGACGAACTCCTCGTCGCGCTTGAGCAGGCCCGCGTCAACGTCCAGGCGGGACAGGGGCTGCACGCCCAGCTCGCCGAGGATCTCGTTGAGATGGTAGTTGACGAGGTCGCTGGTGGCCTCTTCGTAGATCTGGGCGCGGAAGCGGGACTCCACGATCTGGGAGGGGGCCTTGCCCTTGCGGAAGCCCTTGAAGTCAGCCGAGGTCCTGTAGATGGCGATGGTGGCGCCGATGGCGGCGTTGGCCTCGTCCACGGGCACGGTGACGGTCACGGTACGTTCAACCGGAGATTTCTCTTCGACCTTATATTCCACGGAACTTGTCCTCCTTGGCCTGTTCGGCGTTCCCTTGGATTGATCCCTCAAGGCGGCGTGGCCGCAGATTTACGCGCAAAAGCGCAAGACGGAGCAACGTAAACGAGATACGCGCGCGCGTCAACGCCCTGACGATGGGGCGGACAGCCGCCCGGAGAACGGGCGAGGGGACGGCGCGGTACGGATGCACGGGAAAGGGGCCTGCGCCGCATGCCGTGATGCCTGCGCAAGCCCCTCAAACGATGTATCATTGGTGCGAGAGAGGGGATTTGAACCCCTACGGTTGCCCGCTGGAACCTAAATCCAGTGCGTCTACCAATTCCGCCACTCTCGCACAGGTCGACGCGACCGCCTGCGGCTTGCGGACGGCCCTCGTCGCCAGCGGGTTAAAACCTTATTTCCACAATTGTGTCAAGGCAAAAGCCCTGAAACGACGCATCACAGGCGCAGGGCGACGGATATCCGGGCCAGTTTGTCCACCACGTCCAGGGCGTCGCGGCCCAGGATGCGCGCCACGGGTTCCTTGCCCGGGCCGCCCAGATCGCAGACCGCGTCCACGGCTCCGGGGTCGTTCGCCGTGGCCAGGGCGCGGGCGGTGCCCCACTCCATGGTGCCGCCGTCGAGATCCTGGGTCTCCTCGGATTCGTCCGCCCGGTCGAACCAGGCCAGGACCATTCCGTTGCGTTCCATGGCCTCGCGGGTCTTGTCGTTCAGGCGGCAGGCGGCCACCGCGCGCACGTCGGGATTGTGGGCCATGGCCGCCAGGAGCACCCGGGCGATGTGCGAGGAGGCCCCGAAGGCCGGAGGCCCGCAAAACACGAACCGCCCCCGGTTGTCGCAGGAGATGCGCCCGGTGAACGCGGCCACGTCCTCGGGCCCGGCGGCCCAGGGCAGGGCCCGGGCCAGATTCATGCGCACCTCGGGCACCAGGAGCTGGGCCGAAGGCACGCGGGACAGGCGCGCCGAGGCCTCTTCCAGCTCCTCCAGGATGGCGCGCCCGGCCTTGGCGCGCTCCAGCACGGCCAGATGGTTGGGCGGGCCGTAGCCCTTGCCCGGCCCGTACCCGGCGCGCAGGGCCAGATTCAGATGCTCCTGGGCCTGGATCACGGCCTGGGCCAGGAGCAACCCTTGGCCCAGCCCCGTGGCGATGGCCGCGGACAGGGCGCAGCCCGTGCCGTGGGTGTGGGATGTCCGCACCCTGGGCTGGGGGAACTCGCGGGGCTCGCGCCCGGCCGCGAACAACCAGTCCGACACGCTGCCGCGCCCGGACTCGCGCTCCTCGAAATGCCCGCCCTTGACGAGCACCGCCTTGGCCCCGAGCCCCAGGAGCCGCGCGCCCGCCAGGAACAGGGAATCCCTGTCCTTGATCTCGATGCCCGACAGCAGCTCGGCCTCGGGGCGGTTGGGCGTGAGCAGGTCCGCCAGGGGCAGCATGCGCCGGCGCAGGGCGTCCACGGCGTCCTCCTGCAGGAGGGCATGGCCGCTCTGGCTCACGCACACCGGGTCCACCACCAGGGGGAAGGACTTGCCGTCCAGGCCCTTGGCCACGGCCTCGATGATGGGCGCGGAAAAAAGCATCCCGGTCTTGGCCGCGTGAACGGGAAAGTCTTCCAGCACCGTGGAGAGCTGCAGCCCGACGAACCCGGGTGTCGGGGCCTCGATGCCCGTGACGCCCAGGGAATTCTGGGCCGTGAGCGCGGTGATCACGGACATGCCAAACCCGCCGAGCATGGAGATGGTCTTCAGGTCGGCCTGGATGCCCGCGCCGCCGCCCGAATCGGAGCCGGCGATGGTCAATATGTTGGGAGGAAGAGGCATGGTGCTCCTTTGAGGCGAAGAAGATGGATTCACGAAGGCCCGCCGCCCCCGGGGCGCAGGTCCTTGAGGCTCAGGCCGCGCCGGGCCAGCAGCCACAGGGCGTAGCCCGTGGACGGCAGGTAGAGCATGGCGTGGTAGACAAGGGCCACGGCCAGGGCGCGTTCGCCGGGCACATGGTATAGCCCCAGGGCCGCGACCACAACCGCCTCGTAGACCCCAACCCCGCCCGGGGTGGAGGGCACGGCCAGGGCTCCGGCGGCCATGAGGAAGGCGGCCAGGGCCTGGGCCGGGGTCAGGGGCAGGTTCGCGGCGAAGCGCACGAGCACGTAGAATTGCAGGAAATACAGGACCCAGACGCCCAGGGACACCAGGGCCACGCGCAGGAGCAACCCGGGGGATGCGCCGTCCCGCAACTGCCCGGCCACGTCCCGGGTCATGTCCTTGAGGGGCTGGAAGTACAAAAGCCCCGCCAGCCGGTCCGCCAGGGACGGGGCCAGCACGGCCAGGGCCACGCCCGCCCACAGGCAGCAGGCCGCCAGGGCCAGCGGCCCAGCGGCCAGGTCCAGGCCCGAGGCCCAGACCGCGCCCACGGCCAGGAAGAGCAACAGGTTCAGGTCCGCGAAGCGCTCCCAGAACACGAAACCCAGGCTGGTGCCCACGGACACGCCGCATTCCTGGCGCAGGTACAGGGTCTTGGCGAACTCCCCGGCCTTGGCGGGCAACAGGTTGTTCACGCCCAGCCCCAGGATCGCGGCGTTGATCCCGCCCGCCACGCCCACCCTGCCCCGGCTGACCACGGACAGGCGCAGGCCCATGCCCGTGTAGTCCAGGACCAGGAGCACCGCCGCCAGCCCCAGGGTCCAGGGGGCCAGGGGGCCAGGGCGGCCAGGGCCGAGCCCAGGCGGGAAAAATCCAGATCCCAGAGCACCCAGGCCAGGCAGGCCAGGGCCGGGACCAGGCGCAGGGCCAGGGACAGGCCGCGCTTCATTCGTCCCCTCCCGGCGCGTCCCGCCGCGCGTCCTCCCCGGCCTCACGCCCCACCACATACGGGGCGGACCGGACAGGAGCGGCCGGGGCCCGCCCGCCGCGGAACACGGGCAACAGCCCCGCGCCCTGGGCCGTGAGCAGCACGAAGACGGCCTCGAACGGCAACCGGTACTTGGCGTAGCCAACGGGGCCGCTGACCGCCAGATAATAGACCGCGAGCAGCAGACAGATGGCCAGGGCGCCGGGCCAGCGGCGGGCCAGGACGAAGAAGCCCACGGCCTGCACCAGGCGGAACAGCAGCGTGCCCGCGACGCCCAGGGCGATCAGGGCCGCGTACAGTCCGTTTTCGTTGTGCGCCAGGAAATTCCAGGCCTGCTCCGGGGCCCCGGCCCCAGGGGAATCGGAAAACCCAGTATGGGGCATCTGGAACGCGTTGGCGACTTCCACGGCCACGGGAGTGAAGAGGTTCTTCACCGCGCCCCAGAACCAGGCCGTGGCCGTGGCCGCCGGCTCCGCCTCGCGCACGTAGTCCAGGAACATGGCCTTGGCCTCGGCGTCCCGCGCAAAGGGATCCCTGCGCTCCTCCGGAGGCATGGCCTCCAGGCGCGCGTCCCAGGCCTCCGCGCTGGCGGCCGTGGCCTCGGTGTAGGACAGGCCCTCCTGGTTCTGCATGATCATGGGCAGCACCCAGTTCCGCAAATGGTACTCCCCCTGGGTGGTCAGGCCCGCGTGGCCGTACAGATAGAGATTGCGGCCCATCCAGGGCAGCACGAACAGCCCGAACATCGCGCAGAACAGGGCCACGCGCTTGAGCCGTGGCCCCAGGCCGCCCCGGTCCCATTCCAGAAGCAGGTATGGCACCAGGAACAGGAGCAGGTACATGTTCACCGAACGCACCAGCACGCCGAACCCCAGAAGCGCCCCAAGCACGGCTAGGCGCACGGGCCCGCCGGTGCGCCTATAAAGCAGGAACACGTACAGCGCGAGCACCATCAGGGGGTAGAACAGGGCCTCGGTGAGGATCTGGTTGCTGTACAGGATCATATTCAGGTTCAGGGCCGCGAACCCCGCGCAGAGGTCGGCGGTCGTGCGCGAAAACAGCGCGCCCAGGCGGTGGAGAACGTACACCGAAGTCATGCCCAGGATGTTCTGCACGATGAGCACTGTGACCAGGGAACGCCCGGGCAGGGTATTCCCGTCCAGGGACAGCCCCGTAAGCTGATGGCAGACCGCCAGAAACAGTGGATACACGGGCATGCGCTCGGTGCCGAACTGATATCCGAGGTCCCAATGCCTGATCAGATTCCCGGCCATCCCCAGGTAGATGGGGGAGTCACCCGGAGGCACGGTCGGATCCCAGGCGGCCAAACCCACGAGCCCCGCGCGCAGGGCCAACCCGGCCAGCAGGCTGTAGAGCAGAAAACGCGTGCTAGCGGACATGTTTCTCCAGGACCATGAAGGTTCTAAACGCCATCAACGGAGCCAGGGCCCCGAGCCCGCGCTCCATGCGCTCCACCGCCGCCAGCAGCCCGTCCGGGGCCAGGGCGCGGCCCCCGAACCCGCCGGACAGGGGATAGGCCAAGAGCGCCAGGCGCTCGCGCCGCACCACCCTGAGTTCCGGAAAACGCTCCTCCAGACGGCCGGGCTGTTTCCAGAACAGCACCGTGGCCACGGCCTGGTTGGAGTCGAAGGGCTTGCCCGAGCAGACCGCATATTCCCCCAGGGGGTCGCAGGCAGTGTCCACTCCCTCGGGATGCAGGTATTTGTACACGAAGTGCGACAGCGGGGACACGTAGGGGTCCATGACCAGCACCCTGCCGCCGGGGGCCAGAGCGCGCACGGCCTCGGCCAGGAACAGGGACGGGCGCGGCAGGTGGTGCAGCACGTCGAAGAGCACGATGTTGCCCAGGGCCCCGTCGGCCACGGGCAGGCATTGGGCGTCGCCCACCATGTCCGTCCAGGGCGTGGCCACGATGTCCAGGGTCACGGCCTCGGGCACGTGTTCCTTGAACTTGCCGATGCCCGCGCCCACTTCCAGCACCGGCCCCGGGGCCAGGGCCCCGCGCAGCATGGAAAACCAACCGCCGTACAGCCGCCGCAGGCAGGGCTTGCGGTTCCAGGCCTCAAGCTGGCTGTCGAGGATGCCTCGGGACGACATGGCGCTCCTACACGAGCTTGAGTTTGCGCATGGCGAAGAGGCACATGCGCAGCAGCAGGACCCCGTGCCGGAAGCGGCTGATCTGGGTCTCCCCGTATTCGCGGGCCCGGTAGCGGATGGGCACCTCCACGATTTTCAGGTTCAGCTTGGACGCGCCGAACAAGAGATCGAAATCCCCGAAGGGATCGAAGTCCCCGAAATAGGCCCGCCCGGCGGCCAGGCGCTCGTAGTTCTCGCGCGTGAGCACCTTGGCGCCGCAGAGCGTATCGCGCAGGCGCTGATTGAGCAGCCAGGAAAAGGCCAGGCTGAAGAACTTGTTGCCCAACAGGTTCAGGAAGCGCCTGGCCTCGTCCTCCATGGGATAGACCAGGCGCGTGCCGTTGATGAACTCGCCCTTGCCCGAGGCGATGGCGCGGTAGAACTTGGACAGGTCCTCGGGGGGCATGGTCAGGTCCGCGTCCAGGATCATCAGCACGTCGCAGGAGGCCGCGGCGAAGCCCTTGCGCACGGCGTCGCCCTTGCCCTTGCCATCCTGGACCATGAACTTGATGTCCCGCTCGGGATACGCCTTCATGACCCGCTGGATCTCCTCGGGGGTGCCGTCCCCGGAGTGGCCGTCCACGAAGATGATCTCCGTGTGGCTGCCCAACTCCGGGGTGCGCAGCACGGCGGGCTCGATGTTGCCGCGCTCGTTCTTGCAGGGCACGAGCACGGTGACGCTCATGTCCCCGGCGGCCTCGCCCCGCTCGCGCATGCGCGCAACCACGTAGTTGCACAGGCAGAGCTTGCGGATCCCCGGCAGGCTGCCCAGGAATTCCATGCACGGCGAGAGGAGCGGCACGCGCTTGGGAAAAAGCAGCCTGCGGTCGGTCTTCACGGTCTCGAAGTCCGCCAGATACAACAGGTTCCTGATGTCGCCCGGGGACAGCCAGTTGCCCGTGGCCTGGGGCATCTTGGCCCCCATTTTCTCGGCGGCCTTGAGCAGGGGCTCCCAGAGGAAGTTGTAGTAGGTGACGATGACCCGGGTCTCGGGCGTGCAGAACGGGCGCAGGGCCTCGAAGCAGGCCTGGATGTCCTCCAGATGGCCCACGGTGTCGGAGATGACGAGGAAGTCGAAGGGCCCTTCCAGGCCCCAGGTGGAGGCGTCCTCGGCGTCGGCAACGCGGAACTCCAGGTGCGGATGCGCGGCTGCGGCCCGCTCCACCATGGCGGGCGAGATATCCAGGCCCACGCCCAGCGAAGGCTTGAGCGCGGCCAGCAGCTCGCCCGTGCCGCAGCCAAGCTCCAGGACCCGCGCGCCCTCGGGCACCAGAAACCGCAGATATCGTGCCTGGGCATCGTAATAATAGGCGTTCTTGGCCTTCCATTTGGCCCTCTCGGGGGCCAGGACGTCGAACAGGTCGCGAATGCGCGTCTTGTGGGGCGATAGGATCATGGCGATTCCGTATTGCTGTATAGCCAGATTTCCGGCCAAAGCACGACCGGCGTGGGCGTCACGGCTTCATAAACCAAAGCCCTGATGATGCCAAGGCCAGACGGGCCGAGAGAGCCCCAAAACGCACGCCCCACTAGGAATTGATGGCCCCGCGCAGGCGGTAGCGCAGATGCGTGAAACGCTTGCGGCTGTCCTTGCGGCCCAGGCCGATGTGCATGGCCCGGGGCGGGCCGATCATCACGGCCAGCTTGCGGGCGCGGGTGAGCCCGGTATAGATGAGGTTGCGTTCCAGCATCACGTAGTGCTGGGTGACCACGGGCATGACAACGGCGGGATACTCGCTGCCCTGGGACTTGTGCACGCTGATGGCGTAGGCCGGGGCCAGCTCGTCCAGCTCGAAGGACTCGTAGGTCACGCTGCGGCCGTCGAAGTCCACCAGCACTTCGCCCTCGGACGGGTCCACGTCCTCTATCCAGCCCAGGTCGCCGTTGAACACGTCCTTGTCGTAGTCGTTCTTCAGCTGCAGCACGCGGTCGCCCCGGCGGTACACGGTGTCGCCGCGCCGGATCTCCGGGCCCGTGGGATTGATGCGCTCCTGCAGGAGGGCGTTGAGGACCTTGGTGCCCAGGTCGCCCTTGTGGATGGGCGTGAGCACCTGGATGTCCTTGCGCGGGTCCAGGCCGTAGGCCGAGGGGATGCGCCGCGTCACCAAGTCCAGGATGTAGGCCTGGATGTCCTCCACGCTGGAGCGCTGGACCCAGAAGAAATCGTCGTCGGGCCTCGGCGGGTCCGGATTCTCGGGCACCTGGCCGGAGTTGATGCGGTGGGCGTTGACCACGATGAGGCTCTCGCGCGCCTGGCGGTAGATGCGCGTGAGCACGGCGCTGGGCACGGTGCCGCTCTCGATGACGTCGGCCAGCACGTTGCCCGGCCCCACGCTGGGCAGCTGGTTCACGTCGCCGATGAGGATCAAGCGGCAGGTCAGGGGCAGGGCCCTGAGCAGCGACAGGAACAGGCCCACGTCCAGCATGCTGGCCTCGTCCACCACCACGGCGTCGGCCTTCAATTTGTCGTCCTCGCACTTGGCGAACCCGCCGTCGGGCGAATACTGCAACAGCCTGTGCAGGGTGGAGGCCGGATAGCCCGTGGCCTCGCTCATGCGCTTGGCCGCCCGGCCCGTGGGCGCGGCCAGCTTTATCTTGAAGCGCATCTCGTCCAGGGTCTTGACCAGGATGCGGGTGATGGTGGTCTTGCCCGTGCCCGGGCCGCCGGTGATGACGAAGACCTTGTTCTCGCAGCCCCCGAGCACGGCCTCGCGCTGCTCGGGCGAGAGCTCGATGCGGTCCTCGGACTCCAGGCGCGGCATGACCGAGCGGATCTTGGCGATGTCCATGGGCGCGGGATGCTCAATGAGATGATAGAGGCGCGAGGCTATCTCCCGCTCCTGGCGATAGAAATGCATCAGATACACGGCGTCGCGCACATCCTGCTCGGGCAGGTCCTCCACGATGACGCGCTTGCGCTCCTCAAGGGAGCGCACCGCCGCCAGCACCTCGGGCCGCCCCACTCCGCCCTGGTCTTCGGGCTCCCCCCATTCCTCGGGCGCGAAATCCGAGTCCGGCTCGGGTCCGTACGCGCCGTTCTGCGCGGGCGCGGGCCCGCGCGCTCCGGCCAGCAGCTCCAGCGTGTCCGGGGTCAGGCGTTCCTGGGGCAGGAACAGATGCCCGCGCTCGGAGGCCGTGAACAGGCTGTAGATGACCGCTGCCTCCACGCGCTGGGGCGCGTCCGGGGAAAAGCCCAGGCGCAGGGCCATGTTGTCCGCCGTGCGGAAGCCCACGCCACGGATCTCGTAGGCCAGTTCGTAGGGATTGTCCTTGAGTTTGTTCACGGCCCCGCCGCCATAGCGCTGGAAGATGCGCGCGGCGTAGGTCGGGGGCACGTCGTGGGACTGCAAAAACAGCATCAGGTTGCGCACCTCGTGCTGCTCGTCCCAGGACTCCTTGATGAGCGCGAGCTTCTTCCTGCCCACGCCCTCCACGGAGAGCAGGCGGTCGGGGTCCGTGTCCAGGATGTCCAGGACCTCGGTGCCGAAGGCCTCCACCAGCCGCCCGGCCAGCACCTTGCCCACGCCGCGCACCATGCCCGAGGCCAGATAGCGGCGGATGCCGTTCTCCGTGGCGGGCATGAGCTGTTGGCAGACGTGGACCTCCAGCTGGCGGCCGAACTTGGGATGCTCCTTCCACTGGCCGCTGATCTCCAGACGCTCGCCGGGCTGCACCTGGGGCATGACGCCCACCACCGTGACCAAGCCGGGCTCGCCGTCGGCCACCACCCGGGCCACGGTCCAGCCGTTTTCCGAATTCTGGAAGGTGATGCTGCGGACTTCGGCTTTGAGCGTCTGGGTCATTCGGTGTGGTCCCCGGCCGGACGGGGCCTCAGATATCCTGCCGGTATTGCAGGGATTGGCGCAGGGTCTCGCGGTCCACATACTTGACCTCCGCGCCCAGGGGGATGCCCTGGGCCAGACGGCTGACGCGCACGCCCGGGTAGCGGCGCGCCACCAGGCCCTTGATCAGGGACGCCGTGGCCTCGGCCTCCAGGGTCGCGCCCAGGGCCAGGATGACCTCGACGACCTTGCCCTCGTCCAGGCGGCGGATCAGGCGGTCCGTCTCCAGGCTGGCGGAATCGACGTTGGCCAGGGGCTCCAGGAGCCCGCCCAGCACCAGATACTTGCCCCGGTAAAAGCCGCCCTCCTCCAGGGTCAGCAGGCTGTCCCACTCGGCCACCACCATGAGCTGCGAGTCGTCGCGCTCCGGGTCCGAGCAGATGCAGCACGGGCTGCAGTCCGAAAGGCTGGCGCAGCGGTCGCACACGCAGAGCTTTTCGCGCAACTCCAGGATGCTGCGCCCCAAAGCCTCGGCCCGGGGCCTCGGCCATTTGAGCAGTTCCAGGGCCGCGCGCAACGCGCTCTTGGGGCCCAGGCCGGGCAGCTTGGACAACTGGTCCACCACGGCCCGGAGGGGTTCGGGAAGTCTATCCTGCACGTCGTATCCAACCTTCTCGGCGCTCGGTGCAAAACCCGCGCCTCATTCCTGATGCAGACTGGCCCAAAATGTGCGGGCGCAAGGCGCAAGAAAAATTCAAGGCCGACGCGTACTCCCCGTACGCGAGGATTTGAATTTTTCGCAGCAACGCAGCGAACGTGCGTTTTGGGACAGTCTGCCTAGAACATGCCGGGGATGCTGATCCCGCCGGTAAGAGCCTTCATCTCGGCCTCGGCCGTGTCCTTGCCCTTTTTCACGGCCTCGCTCACGGCGGCCAGAACCAGGTCCTGGAGCATCTCCACGTCCTCGGGGTCCACCACCGAGGGGTCGATCTTCACGGACTTGATGATCCCGCTGCAGGAGGCCTGCACCGTGACCATGCCGCCCCCGGCCGAAGCCTCCACCACGCGCTCCTCCAGCTCGTCCTGGAGTTTCTGCATCTTCTTCTGCATCATCTGGGCTTGGCGGACCATGTCCTGCATTCCACGCATATATCGCTCCTCGTTCCTCGGGGGGTGATCAGTTCTTGTCCATGGGACGCACGTCCACGATGCGGGCGTCCATCTCTTCCACCAGACGGTTGACCAGGGGATGGGAGGCCGCGTCGGCCTGGGCCTGGCGGGGATTGGACCGGGCCTTGGCCCGGACCTCCAGCTCCACCTCGAAGTCCGCGCCGAAGAACGCGCGCACCAGGGCGGTCAGCCGGGAAAAATACTCGCCGCGCCGGATCTGGTCGGCCTGCACGCGGCTGGCGCAGCAAACCGCAACCCGGTTGCCGCGGATTTGGGCCCCGGCCTGCTCCAGGCCGTTTATGCCCTGGCCCGTCTCCTCGCGCACGGTGCGGGCGTAGTCCAGGAAACCCTGCCAGGTGCGGGGGCCGTCCGGGGGCGGCGGCGGGACATCCTCGGCCGGGGGGGATGCGGAGGGACCGGAGGCCGGGACAAAGGCCGGTCCCTCATCCTCGAAAGGGGGAGGGTCCTCTTGCAGGGGCGGCTCTTCCTCGTCCGGCGGCTCAGGGGCCTGAGCCCCGGGGGCCGAAGCATCGGGAGCCGGCGCCTCGGGGGCCGGACGCGCCGGTGCGGGCCGCTCGGCCGCCTGCGAAGCCCGGGACGCGGGGGCGGCCTGCGGAGCCTGGGGCCCGGGCGCGGCCCCACCGCCCGGCGCAGCCGCCGGGGCCATGGGCGCGGCGCCGGTGGAGGCGATGTCGCCCAGGGGCAGGAGGCGCGGCAGATAGGCCAGATTCAGGAGCAGCAGTTCCAGGGCCAGGGCGGGCTCCACGCTGGACTTGACCCGCTGCTGCCCTTCCAGGGTCAGCTGCCAGCAGGCATGCACGTGGGACAGGGAGAATTTCCCGGCCCAGTCGCGCCACTGGGACAGCTCTTCCGCCGGGGCGTCCAAAACGTCCATGGCCCTGTCCCCGGCCTGGGAGACCAGGAACAGGTTGCGCCAGCACTCCGTGAGCTCGCGCAGGAAGAATCCCAGGTCCAGGCCCTGGTCCAGGACCTCACGCAGGATTTCGGACACCCCAACGCAGTCCTGGGCGTGCAGCGCGGTGAGCAGCCGGAACATGATCTCGCGACCGGCCAGGCCCAGGACCTGACGCACGTCCGAGGCGGTGAGGCGCTCGCCGCCCAGGGCCAGGACCTGGCCCATGAGGGACATGGCGTCACGCACGCTGCCCGCGCCGCGCCGCGCCAAGAGCGACACCGCGTCTTCGTCGTACCCCAGGCTCTCGGCCCCGAGCACGCCGCGCAGGTGATCCTCCAGCTCCTTCTGGGTCAGGCGCTGGAAGATGTAGTGCTGGCAGCGGGAAATGATGGTGGCCGGGAACTTGTGGGGCTCCGTGGTGGCCATGATGAAGGTGGCGTGGGGCGGCGGCTCCTCCAGGGTCTTCAACAGCGCGTTGAAGGCCCCCTTGGAGAGCATGTGCGCCTCGTCGATGATGAAGACCTTGTAGCGGCAGTCCAGGGGCGCGAAGCCCACGTCCTCCTTCAAGGAGCGCACGTTGTCCACGCCGGTGTGGGACGCGCCGTCGATCTCGGCCACGTCCACGGCGGCCCCGGCCTGGATCTGGCGGCAGTGCAGGCACTTGTTGCACGGCTCGGCGGCCGGGCCGTTCTCGCAGTTGATGGCCTTGGCGAAGATGCGGGCGATGGTGGTCTTGCCCACCCCGCGCGTGCCCGAGAAGAGATAGGCCGGAGCCACGGTCCTGGTGGCCGCGGCGCGCGAGAGAATGGTCTTGATCATCTCCTGCCCGGCCACTTCGCTGAAGAGCTGGGGCCGGTACTTGCTCGTGAGGTGCGACTGGCTCATGGCTGTGTCGATGGCGCGCCGCGCCGGGTGCCCCGGCGCGGCGCGCATCATTGTCTCGCGCTAATTACTTGGTTGCTAAATGGTGTACTTGTCCAGCCAGTGATCGTATTTCGGGTTCTCGCCCTTGACCACCTTGAAGAATTCCTTCTGCAATTCCTTGGTCACCGGGCCGGCCTTGCCCGCGCCGATGACGCGGTGGTCCACCTCGCGGATGGGGGTCAGCTCGGCGGCGGTGCCGGTCAGGAAGGCCTCGTCCGCGCCGTAGAGCTCGTCGCGGGTGAAGCGCTGCTCCACGATCTGGTAGCCCAGGTCCCTGGCCACGGCGATGAGGCTGTTGCGGGTCAGGCCGTCCAGGATGCTGGTCAGCGACGGGGTCTTGATATACCCGTTGCGCACGATGAAGATGTTCTCGCCGGAAGCCTCGGACACGTAGCCCGCGGTATCCAGGAACAGGGCCTCGTCATAGCCGTCGGCCACCACTTCGCGCTTGGCCAGGATGGAGTTGGCGTAGTTACCGCAGACCTTGGCCTTGGTCATGAAGGCGTTGACGTGCATCCGGGTGAAGGACGACGTCTTCATCCTGATGCCCTTGTCCAGCGCCTCCTCGCCCAGGTACGCGCCCCACGGCCAGGTGGCGACGATGGTGTGGACGGGGTTGTCGGCGGGATGCACGCCCATGGCGCCCTCGCCGATGAAGGTCAGGGGTCGGATGTAGCCCTCGGCCTGCTTGTTGGCCTGGAGCGTCTCGATGATGGCGTCGTAGAGATCCTGCTCGGTCATGCCCATGTCCAGGAGCATGATCTTGGCGGACATGAAGTGCCGGTGCACATGGTCCTTGAGCCGGAATACCGAGGACTCGCCCGAGGCTAGCTTGTACGCCCGGATGCCCTCGAATACGCCACAGCCGTAGTGCAGGGTATGGGTCAGGACATGGACGTTGGCCTCGTCCCAGGGGACGAGCTTGCCGTCGAACCAGATGTGCTCAGCTTTCTGGACCATGGGTATTTCCTCTCTTCGTAGATTTTACACCTGTGCGCCCCGCCCGAAATGCCTATGCGACCCCCAGCGGTCGGGTTCAACCAAACGCACGTGATAGATCATCGACGGTAAGGAAATCGTCAACGGAGGTCAAGGCATGCCGACAAAATTGGCCCCTTGAACGCATCCTGAAAAATGAAAAAAAGAGGCTACTTGCCGCCCTTGCCCTTCTTGCCGCCCTTTTCCCCGTGGCTGGACTTGAAGCGCACCATGACCGGGGCCATGGTCAGGCCCGCGAGCTTGCGCAGCTGGCCCTCCAGATAGCGGGCGTAGGACGGCATGATGATGGCCGGATCGTTGACGAAAAACACGAAGGTCGGCGGCATGGTGTCCGCCTGGGTAAGGTAGTAGAACTTGGCGCGGCGGCGCTTGACCACCGGGGGCTGGTGGCGGTCGATGGCCGTCTGCATGATGCGGTTCAGCTCGCCCGTGCCCACGCGCAGGGAGCACTCGGCGTGGACCCGCTCGGCCAGGGGCAGGAGCTTGGAGAGCCCCGTGCGGCCCAGGGCGCTGGTGTAGACCACGGGCACGTGGCGCACGATCTTCAGCTCGTGAGCGAAGTGCTCCTTGAGCTCCTTGAGCTTGTCCTTGGGCACGAGGTCCGTCTTGTTCACGGCCACGATGAAGGGCGTCTTCTCGCGGTCCAGAAAATTGATCAGCCGCTTGTCCTGGTGCGAGAGGGCCTCGGAGCCGTCCAGCACCAGCACGGCCACCTGGGCCTTCTTGGAGGACTTGAGCGACGAGAGGATGGAGAAGCGCTCCAGGTCCTCGGTGATCTTGGTGCGGCGGCGCACCCCGGCTGTGTCCACGAAGGTGAACATCCGCCCATCCCGCTCGAAGGTCACGTCCACGCTGTCGCGGGTGGTGCCGGCCTTGTCCGAGACGATGAGCCTGCGCTCGCCCAGCAGCGCGTTGATGATGGAGGACTTGCCCGCGTTGGGCCGCCCCACAAAGGCCAGGCGCAGGCCCTGCTTGTCCTTGTCGATGCGTTCCTCTTCGCTCTGGATGCCCCGCTCTTCCAGGAAATCCTCGATGCGCTCCATCATCCGGGCCATGCCGTAGCCATGGGCTGCGGAAACCGCGACGATATCGAGCCCAAGGGCGTGGAACTCGGCGGCCAGCTCCTCCTGCTCCGGGGCGTCCACCTTGTTCACCACCAGCAGCGTGGGCCGTCCCGAGGCGCGCAGATCCCGGGCCACGTGCTCGTCCACGTGGGTCAGGCCCTCGCGGCCGTCCACCACCAGGAGCACCACCTGGGCCTCGGCCATGGCCTCCCCGGCCTGCTCCATGATCTCGGCCTCGAAGTCGCCCGTGCCTCCGGGCACCAGGCCGCCCGTGTCCACCAGGGCGTAGGGCCGGGCCTTGCCGCGCTGGCCCACCACGCCGTAGATGCGGTCGCGGGTCACGCCGGGCAGGTCGTGGGTCAGCGCCTTGTTGCGGCGGATCATGCGGTTGAACAGGGTGGACTTGCCCACGTTGGGGCGTCCCACCAGGGCTATGGTGGCGAGCATGGTCAATTCCTATACCGGATTTCGCGGTGGAGTTACAGGCAAAGGTTGCGGCCGACCCGAGGTTCGGAAGGCTCAGGCCCGAGGTGGTAAACGGAAACGCCGCGATACGCAACCGGAAAGACTAATCCGCCGAACGGTTGCGCCGCAGCCCGTGCACGTGGCGGATGTCGTAGAGCACGCCGAACATGCCCTCGCGGGCCGTGAAGACCAGTTCCGTGCCCGGGGCCGGGACCCGGCCCCCGATGTTCAGGCGGTGGCTCCCGCCCCCGGCGTCGCGCACCTCCACCCAGGCCGGGCCCGAGCGCGGCACCGAGCAGCTGACCACCACGGCCTCGTACTGCCGGGGCGGGTCCGCGCCCAGGCGCAGGCGAACGCACATGCCCGGCACCAGCAGCATCCACAACCCCAGGATGACCAGAGGCAGGATCACGGCCAGGCAGGCCCGCTTGCCCATGCTCCTGATGCGCCGCCGGGTGAACACGTATTCCGGCAGCAGCCCGTAGCAGGACACGAGGGTGAAGAAGAGCACGGGAAACAGGAGCTTGTCGGGATTGTAGCGCTCCACGCAGGGATCGAAAAAGGCCAGGGCCGCCAGAACGTACACCGGCGCCAGCAGCGGCGAGGCCACGGCCCCCACCATATGCCACAAGGCGAACCCCCGGGCCCGCCCGCGCAAAAC
The DNA here is from genome assembly GCF_054819825.1 of Desulfocurvus sp. DL1XJH-121. Taxonomy (NCBI): domain Bacteria; kingdom Pseudomonadati; phylum Thermodesulfobacteriota; class Desulfovibrionia; order Desulfovibrionales; family Desulfovibrionaceae; genus Desulfocurvus; species Desulfocurvus sp. DL1XJH-121. Next base: position 34,328 of record NZ_JBTVWW010000016.1, on the reverse strand, counting down.
GTCACGGAACATGCCCACCCCCCGGGAATCGACGCAAAAAGGAGAAGGTTATGCTCCATTCTATAGGCGATTCCCGGGCAAAGATAAAGGACAAAACAACCGCAAAAAACAGCCCCGCGCGGCGAGCCGCGCGGGGCCGGAAAGGCTCTCGGGAAAACCAGGCTCAGGACCGGGCGAAGGCCTCGGCGATGCTCTGCTTGTACGGCGGCCGCAGGATGCCGACCTCGGTGACGATGCCCGCGATGAGTTCGGCGGGGGTGGGGTCGAAGGCCAGGTTGTAGACGTCCACCCCGTCGGGCACGATCTGGGTCTCGCCCACGTGGGTCACCTCGCGGGGGGTGCGGTCCTCGATGGGGATGTCGTCGCCCGTGGGCGTGTTGCGGTCGATGGTGGACAGGGGCGCGGCCACGTAGAACGGCACCCCGAAATGCTTGGCCAAAATCGCCACGCCCATGGTGCCGATCTTGTTGGCCGCGTCGCCGTTGGCCGCGATGCGGTCCGCGCCCACCACCACCTTCTGCACCAGCCCGCGTTTCATGAGCAGGGCGCAGGCGTTGTCGCAGGCCACCTTCACGGGGATGCCGTCCTTCTGCAGCTCCCAGGCCGTGAGGCGCGCGCCCTGCAAGAACGGCCGGGTTTCGTCGGCGATGACGCGGATGTTCCGCTTGCCCGCGTCCCAGGCCCCGCGGATCACGCCCAGCGCCGTGCCGTAGTCCGACGTGGCCAGCGCGCCCGCGTTGCAGTGGGTCAGCACCGTGTCGCCGTCGTCGATGACCTCGCCGCCGATGCGCCCCAGGGTGCGGCAAATCCGCTTGTCCTCGCCGTGGATATCCTTGGCCAGCGCGAGCCACAGCGCGCACAGCCCGGCATTGTCCAGCTCCGGCTCGGCGTCCCAGGCCGCGCGCATGCGGTCCACGGCCCAGGCCAGGTTCACGGCCGTGGGCCGCGCGTTGCGCAGGCGCGCCAGCAACATCTCCAGCTTCCCGCGCCAACCCGCCCCGGCCCCGGCCGCCTCGCGGGCCGCCAAATAGCACCCGTACGCCGCCGCAACCCCGATGGCCGGAGCGCCGCGAATGACCATGGTCTGCAAGGCGTAGATGGTGCTGTCCGTGTCCACGCACGCATACCAGTCCTCGCGCATGGGCAAAAACCGCTGGTCCAACAGGTCCAGACACCCCTGCCCGTCATTCCACACCATATGCCAGTCCATGGTCTGCTCCTTGGTTGTGCGGGGCTCTTTTGCCTCCGGCGGCTCAAGGGGGTAACCCCCTTGAGAATCCCTATACGGGCCGGTTTTCGCTGTGCGGGAGCACAACGAAAACCGGCCCTAAAAGGATTCCAAAGGGAATTATTCCCTTTGGCGGGGGGCCGGGGGGCAGAGCCCCCCGAACACGTGGCGCAACGCCTGCGGCGTCGTCTACAGCTTCTTGGCCAGAATTTCGTTCACGAGTTTGGGGTTGGCCTGGCCCTTGGTGGCGCGCATGACCTGGCCCACGAAGAAGCCCATGAGCTTGGTCTTGCCGCCCCGGAAGGCCTCTACCTCGCCGGGGTTGGCGGCGATGATCTCGTCCACGGCGGCCTCCAGGGCCGAGGTGTCGGAGATCTGGGCCAGGCCCTGCTCCTTGGCGTGGGCCTCGGGGTCGCCGCCCTGGGCGAAGAGTTCCTTGAAGATATTCTGGCCGATCTTCTGGTTCACGAGGCCCTGGTCCACGATGCGCACCAGGGAGGCGAAGTCCTTGGGCGCGAGGCCGCAGTCCGCCACGGCGCAGCCCTCGTCGTTGAGCATGCGCAGCATGTCGGTCTGCATCCAGTTGGCGATCTTCCTGGGCTCGGCGTAGGCGGCCACGGCGGCCTCGTAGTAGTCGGCCAGGGCGCGGTCCGCTGTGAGCACGGCGGCGGCGTCCTCGGGCAGGCCGTACTGCTCGATGAAGCGCGCGCGGCGCGGCGCGGGCAGTTCGGGCAAGGACTCGCGCACGGAGTCCACCCAGGCCTGTTCCAGCACCAGGGGCACGAGGTCCGGGTCCGGGAAATAGCGGTAGTCGTGGGCCTCTTCCTTGCCGCGCATGGCGTGGGTCACGCCCGTGTTCACGTCGAAGAGCCGCGTCTGCTGCACCACGGCCTCGCCGTCGTGCAGCAGGTCCTCCTGGCGCTCGATCTCGTAGGCGATGGCCCGGCGCACGTTGCGGAAGGAGTTCATGTTCTTTAGCTCCGTGCGCGTGCCGAACTCCGCCTGGCCCCTGGGCCGGATGGAGACGTTGGCGTCGCAGCGGAACGAGCCCTCCTCCATGTTCCCGTCGCAGATGCCGAGATAGAGGAGGATTTCGTGCAGCGCGCGCAGGTAGGCCTCGGCCTCCTCGGGGCTGCGCATGTCCGGCTCGCTGACGATCTCGATGAGCGGCGTGCTGGCGCGATTCAGGTCCACGAAGCTCAGGTTGTCGGCCTGGGAGTGGATGGACTTGCCCGCGTCGGCCTCCATGTGGATGCGCGTGATGCCGATGCGCTTGACGCCCTGGCCCGCGTCGATGTCCATGTGGCCGTGCTCGGCGATGGGCAGCTCGAACTGCGAGATCTGGTAGCCCAGGGGCAGGTCCGGGTAGAAATAGTTCTTGCGCGCGAACACGTTCTTGAGGTTCACGGCGCAGTCCGTGGCCAGGGCCATGCGCGTGGCGTATTCCACGGCGCGTTCGTTGACCACGGGCAGGGCCCCGGGCATGCCCGCGCACACCGGGCAGGTATGGGAGTTGGGCTCGGCCCCGAACTCCGTGGAGCAGGCGCAGAAGAGTTTGGTCTTCGTCTTGAGCTGGGCGTGGACTTCGAGTCCGATGACGGCTTCGTAGCTGGACATGAGTGGCCCCTCGGGCCCTGGCTACGCCTTGGCCTTGGGGGCGTAGAGGGCCGGGTTGAGCTTGGGATCGTTGTACATCTTGAACTGGTAATAGACCTTGGGGCGCTTGAGCCCGGCGGCGTAGTCCGCCAGCAGCTCCAGCACGCTGGCCCCGAGGTCCGAGCGCTGCTCCATGAGCACCGAGAGCTTGGCGCGGCAGGACTCGCGGTGCGCCTCGTCCACGTCGGTCCTCCCGGTCTGCTCGCGCATGTGGAAGACCTTCAGCGCCATGATGGACAGGCGGTCCAGGGCGGAGCCCACGGTCTCGGTGTTGTGCCGCGCGGGCGCGTCCCCCGGAATCAGGGGAGTTACCAGAGGGACGAGGCAGGCGTCCACCTTCTCGATGAGGTCGTTGCGGCGCTGGTTCAGGCCGTCGATGCGGCGCTTGCAAAGGGCGATGTCGGCGTCGTCCACGTCAGTGCGCCGGGCGTCGTCCTCGACGTGCCAGAGCTGATAGTTAACCTGATTCTCGCGCGCGGCCAGGGCCGCGAGGGTCTCCAGGGTCGGGGCCGGGGCGGGCTCGGGCAGGTCGCCGGGTTCGGCGGCGTGCCAGGCCCGCACCTGTTCGGTCTGGCGGTCGATGATCCGGGCGACGGCCTCTTGCAGTGCGGCCAGGGTGACGGCTGTCATCGTGTATAGGCCTCGCGGCTGAGTAAAAGATGCACGGTGGTCCGGGCCTTGATGTGCCCGGCGAAATATTCCACGTCCGGCCCGCTGCCGCAGAAGTAGTCCAGGCGCGTGCCCTTGATGGCCCCGCCCTTGTCCTGGGCCAGGCCGATGCCCGCCACGCGGGTCTCGTCCAGGCCCGGGGCCTCGGGGGGCAGCACGGTGTCGAAGGCCAGAACCGAACCCAGGGGCAGGGTTCCCGGGTCTGTAGCCATGCTGACCCTCGGCGTCAACAGCTTGCCCATGGCCCCGTAGGGCCCGTCGTCGCCCAGGCGGAAGAACACGTAGCTGGGGTTGGTGGAGAACAGCTCCTGCTTCTTGTCCGGGTTGGCGGCCAGGAACTCGCGGATCACACGCATGCTCATGCCTTCCAGGGGCAGGAGCCCCCTATCCGCCAGCACCCGGCCCAGGCTCACGTACTTGTGACCGTTCTTGCCCGCGTAGAGCACGTGGCGGGTGCCGCCGTCGGGGAAGCGCAGCAGCCCGGAGCCCTGGATCTGCAGGAAGAACACGTCGGTCTGATCGCGCACCCAGGCGATTTCCAGGCCCTTGTCCGCCAGGGCCCCGTCGAAGTCGATGGCCTCGCGGTCGTAGTACGGCACGGGCTGGCCGTCCTCCATGCGAAAGACCAGGCGCTGGCCCTTCCAGCGGTAGTGGAAGTCGCCCAGGTCCAGGACCTGGAGGTCGTCGGGCACGGCGTACAGGGGATAGCGAAACTCCTCGGTCCGCACGGGGCTGGCGTCCAGGTACGGGGCGTAATAGCCGGTCATGAGCGGCTCGGGGGCCACGCGCAGCCACACGAAGCGCTCGGCCAGCAGCCCGGGCTCCTTGTCCAGGCGCGGCAGCAGGGCCAGCAGGTCCGTGAGGGTGGAGTCCAGCTGCGCCCAGGTCACGCGCAGGCCGTCGCGGTCCAGGGCCGCGGCTTGCTGGGGCCGTGCGGCCACGTAGGCCAGGCTGCGCTCCAGGGCCGGGCGCAGGTCCTGCCAGGAGGACAGGCCCTGCTCCGCCGCGTCCAGGGACAGCGCCGCCCGCGCGGCCGTGGCCGGGGCGGACGGGGCGTAGGGCTTCACGGCGCAGCCCGAGAGCACGGCCGCGAGCAGCAGGCCCGCCAGGGCGCAGGCCAGGGGAAGGCGCCGCAGCACGCGGGCCGGTATGTCGAAAACAGGCGTCGTTCGCATGGTGTTCTACTCGATGAGCCCCTTGTCCCGCAGCCGCGTGACCCAGGCCGGGCGCTCGGGCTCCAGGAGCCTCAGACCCCGCGCCGAGCGGGCCACGCGCACCTCGTCCCCGGCCTCCAGGGGCAGGCAGTCCTGGCCGTCCACGGTGAGGAAGACCTCGCTCCTGGGATCCTGGACGCGGGCCGTGAAGACCGCCCCGCCGGAAAGGACCATGGGCCTGAAATTGTGCAGGAACGGGCAGATGGGCGTGACGGTGAAGACGTCCAGTTCGGGCTGCACGATGGGCCCGCCCGAGGAGATGGAATAGGCGGTGGAGCCCGTGGGCGTGGAAACCACCAGCCCGTCGGCGCGCAGGCTGCCCAGGGCCTCGCCGCCCAGGTCCAGGTCCAGGCGGATGAGCCGGGCCAGGCTGCCCCTGTTGAGGACCACGTCGTTCACGGCCAGGCCCCGGCGCAGTTCCGCGCCGTCGCGGGAAACCGAGTATTCCAGGACCAGGCGCTCGGAATAGCGGCAGGCCCGGGCCAGGACCCGTTCCAGAAACTGGGGCCAGTCGCGGGGCGACAGCTCGGAGAGAAAGCCCAGGCGGCCCATGTTCAGGCCGACCATGGGCGCGCGGCCGGCCACCTGCCGGGCCACGCTGATCATGGTACCGTCGCCGCCGAGCACGATGACCAGGTCGCAGCCGGACACGGGAAGATCCCCGGCCGAGCCGCCCCGCTCTCCGGGATGGTTCGCCACCAGGGCCTCGACGCCCCGGGACTCGAGCCAGGCCCGGATCTCGTCGGCCAGGGCCGGGGCCTCGCTGTTCTCGGCGCGGACCACCAAAAGCACGCGTGAAGGTTTGTCCGTCATGGTCGTCACTGTCTAAACCATCCAGGCCCGGCATTCAAGGACCGGGGCCCTTGAAAAAAGAGTGCCAAAAATCACGACACGTTGCGATTTTTTCCAAATTTTTGATAAACACATCTAAAGATTCGCCCCTTGGGGACCGATAAGCAGGGTAAGAAGGGACTCGACGTGAGCGCAGCGACATCATACCAGACCAACCGGATGCTTCGGACGTACAGCAGGCAATTGACCTGCGCGCGCCGCCTGGCCCGGTTCAAACGCTCGCTTGCGGCGGCCGGAGCGGAAGAGGACGTCACCATTTCGCGCCTGGCCAAACGCAAGATGCTGGTGGAGCAGATCGCCAGGGAAATCGTGGAAAACCTCATTGTCTCGGGGAGTGAGAATGAGGTGGTCCAGGGGATCCTGGCTCAGATGGAGGTTGAATTCGGCGGACGCTTAGAGTTCGCCTATCCCCCATCGGAAATAGATCTGCAGGTCTTCAGGATCGAAGACCAGGGCCCGGTGGAGGTAACGGGTCCGGAAAAACAAACCCTCTTCAACAGACTGTGGGAGGTCACGCTGGAGAAGGTCAACGAAACGATGCTTTAAGTCACTCAAGGGGAGAACGGCTATGGAACTTTCAGGAATCACATCCAGCCTGCGCGGCTACGAGAAGGTTTCGAAGACCGACTCGTCGACGTCCAGAGCCAAGGGGGCGAAGTCCGCTGCGGGGGGCAGCGACTCGGTCAGGATATCCGATGAGGGCAAGCTCTTCGGGGAGGCCCTGACCGCGGCCCAGAACACAGCGGATGTCCGCCAGCAGAAGGTGGACAGGCTGAAGGAACTCGTGGATTCGGGCCAGTACGAGCCCGACCTGCAGAGGACCGCGGCCAAGATCGTGGAGGAGGACCTGGAAATGCTCCTCTGAGCCCAGGCCCCGCTCCGCTGAAAACAGACGGCAACGCCGCCGGGCGCCCTAGTCTTGAGCCAGGGCCTCGGCGGCTTTTTTTGCGCCCTCGCCCACGGGATAGCGGGAGGGATACTGGGCGTCCACCTGCGGCACCTGCAGCCCCACGCGGGAGCGGGAGTTGACGATGATGGGCCCCATGAGGTTCAGGGAGGTTTCCTCGGGCTTGCCCGGGGGAATGGACACGGTGACCAGCACGGCGATCTCGCGCACGTTGTCCAGCTGCAGGATCTTCTGCTCGGCGGACCCGATCTTGACCTTGTAGTCGGCCAGGAAGGTGTAGGGGTCGGCCACCATCAGCCCGAGTTCGGGCCTGTCCATGCTCTGCAGCATGAGGAACGGCGAATTGTCCCGCAGGTGCAGCAGCGTGAAGTTCTTGCATTCCTCAAAGCCGATGATGCCCCTCGGAAAACGGATCACACGGTCCATGTCCACCGAAAGCTCGCCCAAGCGGGTCTGGATGGTATTCTCTACTTCTCTTTGTGCCATAACTGTGTCGCCGCCAGCAAATCCTTTGCTGTGAGTTGGAGGGCCATCTTGTTCTGCTCCTGCACTCGCAGGTACACTTCCTCGCGATACACGGGCATGTCGTCCGGGACTTCAAGCCCGACCTTGACCTGCTTGCCCTGCACGCTGAGGACCGTCAGTTTTATGTCATCGCCGAGATAGATGCTCTCTCCCGGCCGACGGGTAAGAATCAGCATATCCGTCCATGTGGCTGTGGTTCATCCGCCCCGCCATCCTGGCAGAACGGCCCCTTGGCGGCCCCAGGCCGCCCGCCCCCTCTACAGGTAATTGATCAAGCTCATGCGCATGACCATGGACGAGGACCTAAGCACGGTCTCGTACACGATCTGCTGGTTGGCGAGCTTGGTCATGAGTTCCGTAAGATCCGCGTCCTCCACGCTGGACAGGCGTTCCTCCTCGTTGATCCTCAGGGTGTCCAGCATGCCCGAGGCGACTTCCAGCCTGTTCTCGGCCGCGCCGATGCGCGCGGCATTGTTCATGATCCTTTCCGAAATCGGAGTCAAATCGGCCAGGGCCTGCTGGCAACCGCTCTGGTTGTTGGTCTCCATGTAGGCGACGAGCCGACCCACGGCGTCGAACATGTTCTCGCTGTCGGGCACGCCCGGGGCCATCACGGCCGACGTGGAGCCCGGCGGTATGTAGATGCCGCCGAACACGTCCTTGCCCACGCTGTTCACCGTGATGTTCTCGCCCGGGGAAATCTCCATCTTCACGTCGGCCATGCGCGGTCTGATGACCCACTGGTCGCCCGCGTTGAGCAGATTGCCGCTGGCGCCGGTCTCGTACAGGGTCAGGGTGCCGCCGGGCACCACCAGGGTCAACTCGGTGGTGCTGTCCGAGCCGTCGGCCTCCAGGCCCTCGACCCATGTGGCCCCGCCGTCCAGGCTGTAGGAATACTCCACCGGGTTGCCGCCCAGCGTGGTGTCCGAGTCGATGCGCACGGTGACGTCCTGGGCGAAGATGCCCGCGGCCGCGTTGGACAGGGCCGACGGCCCCATGGTGTCCACGCTCACGGCGTCCTCGTCGTCGCCCTTGTACAGGGCCGTGGGCCGCACCCACATCCAGGTGCCGTTGTCCTGGTCGCCCTCCACCGTGTTGTCGCAGGCCGTGACCGTGGTCCCGGCCTCCAGGGTCAACTGCACCCCGCCGAGGTCCAGGGTCTTGTCCCCGGCCGTGGCCGGGACGTTGCCGGTGATGAAGGTGTTGCCGCCGTCCAGGGAATACTCGTAGTCCAGGGAGTCGGTGCCCACCACGCCGTCGGAGAGGAACCGCAGCACGATGGACTTCTCGGTGTCGCCGGTGATGCTGAAGTTGGTGCCGGCGGTGGAGCCGTCGTTGTCCATCAGCCAGAGGGCCTTTTCGTAGGCCTGCTCCCCGGTCTTGTGCCCGGCGAAGATGTACTGTCCCTCGTATTCGGAGTTGGCCAGGACGATGAGCTCCTCGTAGAGGTGGCGGGCCTCGTAGCTGGCCTGCTCGCGGTTGTCCGCGCTCATGGTGCCCGTGGCGGCCTGCTCGGCCAGGGCCCGGATGCGCGTGAGGATCGTGTTCACCTGGGTCAGGGTGCTGTCGGCCTGGCCCAGCCAGCCCTTGGCGGTGTTCAGGTTGTCCTTGTACTGCCCGAGGTCCGAGATGGTGCTGCGGTGCCGGAGCACGCGGGCCATGCCCACGGGATCGTCCGAGGGACGGTTGATGTCCTTCTGGGTGGAGGCCTTGATGTTCAGCTCCATGAGCTCCTCCAGGGAGGAGTTCATGTTGCCGATGAAATAGGTGAACCGCGTCTGGTGCGAAATGCGCATGTCCGGATCCCCTTAGTTCTTCATGCCCAGCAGGGTCTGCATCATGCTGTCCGCCGTGCTCACGAGCTTGGCGGCGGCGGTGTAGGCGTGCTGGAACTTGATCAGGTTGCCCATCTCCTCGTCCAGGTTCACGCCCGCCGTCTCCTGCTGCCTGGTGTCCAGGTCCTGGGCCAGGGTCGCGTTGTACTGGTAGTTGAACTTGGCCGTGGACGTGTCCGCGCCCACCCCCGAAACCAGGCCGTTGAAGTAGTCGCCGAGCGTCTGGTTCACGGGGTTCTCGGAGTTGATGTTGATGGTCACCACCTTGTCCTTGAGCTGGGCGATGTTCAGGGCCGAGGTGTTGTCGCCGGAGTTGGTTTCCGCGGCGCCGTTGACGTGGCCGCTGGAGATGAAGTCCAGGTCCGAGCGCACCTTGGTGGTCATCTCGATGTTGGCCGCGTTGTCGCCCTCGAAAAAGGTGTTCACCCCCAGGGCCGCGGCCAGCCCGGCCGAGTCCGTGCCGAAGGCGAATTCGTAGCCGTCCTGGGCCGTGAGGCGCAGCTGGCCGCTGACGATGTCCGCGGTCACATAGGTGCCCCAGGTGGAGTTGATGGCGTTGCGCACGTCCACGAGGCTGTGCACCGAGGCGTCGAAATTGGCCCCGCCGCCGAAGTCCAGGGGCCCGAAGGACGCGCCCGACGCCAGCTCGCCGCTGGCCTCGTCGTAGAAATAGAGCATCATGTTGCCGTCCTGCAGATTCTCGGCGAAGGCCAGGCCCGAACCGTTGCTGCCCAGGGCGGCGGTGGTGGAATCCACGCTGTAGGTGCCGGTGACGGTGTCGAACTTCTGCAGCCCGGCCCCCTGGCTGTGCAGGCGGTTGGTCTCCCAGACCAGCGTCTTGGCGAAGCCGTCCAGCATGTCCTTGTAGCGGCCCACGTGCTGGTCGCGGAACTGGAAGTACCCGGCGATGGAGCCGCCCACGAGGCGGCGCTCGTTGTCCGACCCGTTGGCGAAGACCTGGGGGGTGATGTTCACCTTGGAAGATGTGGTCTGGTGCCAGTACAGCCCCTTCTTGGGCACGATGGTGAACGAGTCGCCCACCTCCAGGTCGCCGCTGGCCGTGCCCGAAAAGGACGTCTCGGATCCGAACCAGACCTCCAGGTCGCCCACGGTGACCTTGCCGTCCTCGGGACGGGCGGCCACGCGCAGCTCGTTGCCGTCGTCGTCGGTGAGCCAGGTCTTGCCGCCGTCCAGGGACACGCGCATCATGGCCGCGCTGCCCGCGTTGGAAACCTGCCCGCCGGACACGACCTCGAAGGTGTACTCGAAGTCGTCGCTGCCGGAAAAATAGATGTCGCCCTGAAAATTGGAGCCCGTGGTCAGGGCCTTGGTGGCCTGGGCGTTCTCGAAGCTCAGTCCGTAGACCTCGATGCCGTCCACCAAGGTGTGCCCGGCCTTGGTCATGACCAGGAAGTCGCCGCCCCCGTTGTCCACGTAGTCCACGTCGATCATCCCGGCCAGCTCGCGCACCAGCACGGCCCTGCGGTCCTTGAGGGCGTTGGCGTTGTTCTGCCCGGGCACGTCGTGGGACTGGATCTGGAGGTTGATGTCCGCGATCTGCCGCAGGATGCCGTTGGCCTCTTCCACCTCCTGGCCGATGAACTCGTCCACCTGCTGCTGCATGGAGTTCAGGTCCTGCTCGATGGTGTGCATGGAGTTGAGCAGGTTCTGCGTGTTGCCCACCAGGGCCTCGCGCGCGGCGATGAGGGAGGGGTTGTCGGCCAGCTCCTGCCAGTCCGCCCAGTACTGGGCCAGGGCGGCGTTCAGGCCGTCCACGTTGCTCTCGTTGAACAGGCTGTCCACGGCCCGCAGGTTCTGGTAGGCGGCGTCCCAGCGGCTCTGCTGGGAATACTTGTCCACGTACTGCTCCTCAACGAAGTCGTTGAAGTAGCGCATCACCTGGACGGCCTTCACGCCCGTGCCGAGCTGGCCGGGCGAGTAGTCGATGGAGATGGACTCCTCGAGCTGCACGACCTGGCGCGAATAGCCGGGGGTGTTGACGTTGGCGATGTTGTTGCCAGTGACCTCGATGCTGGCCTGGCTCGCGTACAACGCCCCCCTGCTGATATCGAGGAGCGTATTCAAACCGGCCATCTTCTAGGACCTCCCCCTGAGGATGGCGGCCTCGGGCCTGTGGTCCTGGAAGCGGCCGTTCTTGGCGTAGGTGTCCTGGCACTTGGGCTGGATCTTCTTGTGCATGTATTCCAGAAGGCCCCGGCTCTGGTCGGCCAGGGCGAAGGCGATGCGGGAGTTCTTTTCCGCCTGCACGGCGCAACGCTGCTCCAGGGGGTCCACCCGGTCCAGGAGGGAGCTGAACTCCGCCGCGGCCTCGGGAGCCACCACGGCCTCCAGATCGCGCAGGCTCCTGGCCTCGGGGGCCACGTCCTTGACCATGCCCTTGAGGGTCATGCGCTCGACGGCCAACTGGCGCAACAATTCCTGGATGGAGAATTCGCAGCCGGTCACGGCCTGGGGATCCCTGCCCGTGAGGCAGGCAAATTCTTCCTCAAGAAGTGTGGAGAGGAGTTCGAGGCCCTTGAGTTGCCGGCGGATGTTGTCGGTGATCCTGTCAAGCATGAGCCGCTCCGTCGCTTAACGTTTCTCTACAGAAGCCACGTTCTGTCTACGTTCCCGGAGGGTCTCCGGGTTGAAGGCCTGCTCTCCCTTGCGGATCTCGAAGTACAGGGAGGCGGGCGAGTCTTGCCTGTCGCTCCCCATCGTTGCAATAATGCTGCCAGCATTCACCCGATCCCCCACGCCGACCTTGATCTTCCCGGCCTGGCCGTAGATGGAGCGCCAGCCGTCCGCGTGCTCCAAGACCACGGTATCCCCAGTCTCCCCGCGCTGGCCCACGAAAACCACCTTGCCATCCCAGCCCGCCTTGACCGGGGCCCCGGCTCCGGCGGCGATCTCCACCCCGGGTTTCCAGAAGCGCTCGCCCGTGGCCGCGTCGGTCCGCCAGCCGAAGCCCTCGGAAACGCCGCCCTGCGCGGGCCAGACCAGGGCGCCGGGCAGCCCCTTGTCCGCGTCCGCGGCGGGGGCGGCGCTGCGCGCCTGGGCCACGGCGCGGGCCTTGGCGTCGCCCATCTCGATGCGGGCCGCCAGGTTCAGGGCCTTCCGCATGATCTCAGGCGGCGCCGAGGCGGCGGCGCCCACGTTGGGGTCCGTGTCCGCCAGGGGGTTGAAATCGGGTTCCATGCGCTGGGGCATGGCGTCGGCGGTTTCGGCCGGGCCCGGGGTCTGCGCGGCGGCCTGGCGCAGGACGAGCCCCGCCTCCTGCAGGGACTTCACGCGCTGGGCGTCCTCCAGGGACTTGATGGTGTCCTTGGGCTTGTCCAAGGGGATGGGCTTCTTGGCCTCGGCCATGGACAGGTCCGGCTGCGGCAGGGTCCGGCTGCGGGTGCCGCTGGCCGAGTCGGCCAGTTGTTCCTTGAGCTGCTCGAAAAGCATCTTGCCCAGGCCGATGCCGCCGGATTCGGCCATCTTCACGGACATCTCCCGCTCGAACATGGAGACGTAGGCGTCCTCCTCGCGGCTGTGCAGCATGCCTTCCTTGGGCACGCTCTTGCGCATCTCGGACCAGAGCTTGTTGATGAAGATGGCCTCGAAGCCCTGGGTGGCCTTCCTGAGCTTCTCCTCCTGCCCGGGGCCGGAGGACTTCAGGTTGCGGCGCACCTCGTCCAGGGCCAGCTTGCGGCGGACCTCCTCGGGGGCGTCGCCCGCGACCAGGGGGCTGGTGGCGTCGAAATTGCCTATCACGCTACATGACCTCCAGTTCCGCGTGCAGCGCCCCGGCGGTCTTCAAGGTCTTGAGGATGGAGATGAGGTCGCGGGGCGTGGCGCCGATGCTGTTCAGACCGTCGATGAGCTCCTGCAGGGTGGCGCCCTCCATGAGGGTCAGGCGGCGGTTCTCCTCCTTCACGCCGATGTCCGTGGTGGGCGTGGACGTGGTCTGGCCGCCGCCGAAGGGCGCGGGCTGGGACACGTCGGCCCCCTCGCTGATGACGATGTGCAGATTGCCGTGGGCCACGGCCACCTTGGACAGGCGCACGTTGCGGCCCAGCACCACGGTGCCGGTCTTCTCGTCCACCACCACCTTGGCCTTGGTGTCCGGGCTGATTTCGAGATTCTCCAGGGAGGCCATGAGCGGCACCAGGTTGCCCCTGAACTCCTGGGGCACGCGCAGGCGCACGGTGCCCGCGTCGTCGGCGGTGGCGAAATCCTGGCCCAGGGTGTCGTTGATGGCCTTGACCACCTGCATGGTGGTGGAAAAGTCGGCCACGTTCATGTGGAACTTGATCTCGCCCTGCTGGTTGAACTTGAAGGGCACGCCCCGCTCCACCACGGCCCCGTTGGGGATACTGGCCACGGTGGTGACGTTCTTCTGGGCCGCCGCGGCCTGGCCCTGAACGGACACGCCGCCGAGAGCCAGGGAGCCCTGGGCCAGGGCATAGACCTTGCCGTCCACGCCGCGCATGGGCGTGAGCAGCAGCACGCCGCCGAGGAGGCTCTGGGCGTTGCCCAGGGAGGAGACCGTGACGTCCAGGCGCGACCCAGGGGACGCGGACACGGGCATTTTGGCCGTGACCATGACCGCGGCCACGTTCTTGGGCTTCAGCTGGGCCTGGTCCACGGCCACGCCCAGGCTGTCGAGCATGCTGACCATGGACTGGATGGTGAACTGCGAGCCGCTGGACTTGTCGCCCGTGCCCGAGAGGCCCACCACCAGGCCGTAGCCCACCAGGGAGTTGCTGCGCACGCCGCCGATGGCGGCCATGTCCTTGAGGCGCACGGCCGAGGCCGGGGCGGGCCAAAGGAGCGCGCAGGCCAGGGCCAGCATCAGGGCCAGGACGGCCTTGCGCGGGCGGGGGGCGGAATCGTTTCTGCTGTACATTGCTGTCACCGTGGGTCCAGGTTGGCTAGAAGGGCCAGACGTTGTCCAGGATGCGCGTCAGCCATCCCGGGCGCTGCTTGTCGGCGAGCACTCCCTCGCCGAAGTACTCGATCTTGGCGTCGGCCAGATACGTGGACGAGATGGAGTTGTCCGGGGAGATGTCCTTGGCCCGCACCAGGCCGCGCACCACCAGGATCTGGGTCTCGTTGTTGACCTTGATCTCGCGGGCGCCCTCGATCTGCAGCAGGCCCCCGGGCACCTGGCGCACCACGCGCGCGGCCAGGGTGGCGGTGATGTGGGACTTGCGCTCGGTCTCGCCGTCGCCCTGGAAGGCGTTGGTGGCTTTGGCCTTGAACATGGACGTGGAGCCCACCTTGCCCTTGAGGCCCAGGGCCGAACCGACGATGGGCACCAGGCCCGCGTCGCCCTTGCCCGCCCAGCTCTCGATGCCGAAGTCGATGGACGAGTCGCGGTCCGACTTGGTGGTGGCCTCGTGCTTGGCGTCGGAGGTCTCCACGATGTTCACCAGGACCACGTCGCCCACGTTGCGGGCCCTGTTGTCGCCGTACAGGTAATGGGCCTCCGCCGGATCAAACAGGGAACCGGGGTTCTCCTGCTCGGGCACGGCCTCGGCCACCGGGGGCGTAAGCATGGGCGCGGGGGCCGGGTTGGACCTCGGCGCGGAGCAGCCCGCCAGGAGAGCCATGGCCAGGATGGCCGCAATCGTCGTACGCATGGTTCGTATCCTCCGCCGGGCCATGTCAGCGCACCACCACGGTGTTCGCGTCCAGGACCTCGGCAATGATCTCACGCTTGCTGGAAATGTTCTGCACCGCGATGCGCTCGCCCATCCTGCCGTCGGCCAGGGCCCTGGCGTCGGTGGTGAGCTGCACGTAGCGCCCCAGGAAGACCAGGCTCACGCCGGCGCCCTTGCTGATCAGGGGCACGTCTTCCAGGTTGTCGGCATAGATGACCTCGTCCCCGCCGATGGAGCGGATCACGCGCTGGCCGAAATCGCGGCCGTCCCAGGGCTCGCCGCGCAGGTACGCCGCGTTCTTGCGCTGGAAGGCCACCAGGGCCGGGGACAGGCGCTCCTTGGACGCGATGGGCTTCACCGCGCAGGGCACGCTCAGCCACTGGTCCATGAACACGGAGCCGGTGTAGCGCTTGCCCGCGTTGCCCGCGGGATCGTTCTCCACCAGGTGCAGGGACAGGCGGCCGGGCCTGAAGTCTCCGGCCACGGCGACCTCGAGCGCGCTCTTGGAATCGTCCAGAAAGATGAACGAGGGCAGCCGGAAGTCGCGCAGCCGGACCTCGCCCTGCATGCCGACCACCCGGCGGGTCAGGGAATCCATGACCAGGCTTTCCAGCTCCGGCCCCTGGACCACCTTGCCGCCGCGCTGCACGGCCAACTGGCCCGAGAGCACGCAGAGCTGGCCCACCTCGCCCAGGTAGTAGGCGAGCATCTCCTCGAGCTTGTCCCGGGAGACGGTCTGCCGGACCCCGGGCTTGTCCGGGGCGTTCCAGAGCTTGATGGCCGCCAGGCGCTGCCAGTGCTCCCGGGGCAGCTTGCCCACGGGCGAGGCGATGTCGCCCAGAAGGACCCTGTCGCCCTGGGCCACGGCGGCCGTGCCCACGGACAGGCGCCACTCGGCCTGGACCGAGCCGGCCCCGGCCGAAACGGCGGCCGCGAGCAGCACGAGGGCGGCCAACAGGGCGGCCGTGGCCGCCTTCGCCGTTGTGATCGTCCGCTTTTGGTTGCCGTGCATGGTACTGTCGCTCCCGCTATCGCTAGCGCTTGATCTGGTTCGCTGTCTGCAGCATCTGGTCCGAGGTGGTCACGGCCTTGGAGTTGATCTCGTAGGCGCGCTGGGCCACGATCATCTGGACCATCTCGTCCACGATCTCCACGTTGGACATCTCCAGGTAGCCCTGGGCGATGGTGCCCACGTTGTCCTCGCCGGGCGTGCCTTCCACCTCGTCCCCCGAGGCCTCGGTGGCCTTGTAGAGGTTCTTGCCGATGGCGTTGAGGCCCGAGGGGTTGATGAACATGTACAGGGGGATGTCCGCCCCGGCGAGTTCGTTGCCCTCGTCGTCCAAGGCCGAGATGTGGCCGTTCTCCGTGACCGTGATGTCCGAGGTGTCCGTGGGCACGGTGAACTCGGGCTGCAGCACGTAGCCGTTGGCCGTGACCACGCGGCCCTCGCTGTCCAGCTTGAAGGCGCCGGCGCGGGTGTAGGCCATCTCGCCGTTGACCTCCACCTGAAAGAAGCCCTCGCCCTCGATGACCAGATCCAACGGGTTGTCCGTGCTCTGGAAGTCGCCCTGGGTGAAGAACTTGTGCACCGTCGTTGGCTTGACGCCCATGCCGATCTGCATGCCCGTGGGGGTCAGGGTGCCGTCGGCGGTGGGGGAACCCGCGATCTTGAGGTTCTGGTACATGAGGTCCTCGAACTCGGCCCGGCTCTTCTTGAAGCCGATGGTGTTCACGTTGGCCAAGTTGTTGGAGATCACGTCGATGTTCAGCTGCTGGGCCACCATGCCCGTGGCCGCGGTCCACAATGAACGCATCATGGCTCGAATCCTCCGCTTACTTGTCGGAGCCAACCTTGAGGATGGCCTTGCTGTCGGTTTCGCCGGTGGTGGTGATGACCCGCTGGTAGGCCTCGAAGGCCCGCTGGGTCTCGATCATATTGACCATTTCCGTGACCACCTCGACGTTGGGCTGCTCCAGGTAGCCCTGGGCCACCACGGTGCCCTCGGGAACGGGAACCTCCCCGCCCTGGGCGCCGTCCATGAGCTTGAAATAGTTCGCGCCGACCTTCTCCAGTTCCATGGTGTCGGCCACGTCGACCATGTCCAGGACGGCGATCTCCTCGCCGTTGGCGATGATGCGGCCCTGGTCGTCGATGAAGACCTTGGACCCCGGGGGGATCTCCACGACGTCGCCCCCGCCGAGCACGGAATCGCCGCGCCCGTTGATGAGCTGGCCCTCGGACGTGAGGGAGAAGGCCCCGTCGCGGGTGTAGTAGTCCTCGCCGTTCTGGGCGCGGACCTTGAAGAAGCCCTCGCCGGACAGGGCCACGTCCAGGTCGTTGCCCGTCTGCTTGAGGGCGCCCTGGGTGAACTCGGTCTTGGACACGGCGATTCGGGGCTTGGCGTAGTAGTCGGGCGGCGGGAACAGGGCCTCGGAGCGCATGTTCATCATGGGCTCGCGGATGGTGTCGTGGGCGTAGCTCACGAACACGTCCTTGAAGGCCTGGCGGTCCCGCTTATAGCCGGTGGTGTTCACGTTCGCCAAATTGTTGGCGATGATATCCATGCGATGTTCCTGGGTCAGAGCCCCGAACATGGCGGAATACATACTTTCTTGCATCGACGAAGACCTCCCTGGGGTTTGGGTCTGCCCCTTGGGAAGCAAGTTCCGCGCCAAGCAAAACACAGGAATTTCCGCCACTGGCCGAATCCCCGCCAGCCCCCAAAGAGCAAGGCCTGGGCCCGGAAGACGGGAAAAAAGGAAAGCTCCGGACCCGCCGTCAAAACAACGCCGGGGAATCGGAAAAGCGGGAACAGGAAATGGAAAGGAGGCCTAGCGGGTTGCCCCGCGCATGCCGTTCAAAAGTAGTGAGATGCGAGGCGCAAGGGAAATGCAGGACCGACGCGTATTTCAATACGCGAGGGTCTGCATTTTCCGCAGCAACGAAGCAGATCGCTGCTTTTCAACGGCCTGCGCAGCGTTCGCCCCAGAGGTAGAGGACGCGATAGGTGGAGCGCACCCCGCCGCCCTCGCCGAAGAGGTCGGCATAGCGCTCCTGGAAGGCCCGCCAGCGCTCGCGCGAGAAGGGGCGCTTGCGCTGGGTGCTGGTGGCCCCGGTCTCCTGGATGCGGCGCAGGAACTCGCGCACCGAGGGATAGGTCCGGGCGTAGGACACGGTCTGGAACCCGTAGCGCACGTCCCGCATCAGGGACAGAATGGCCAGGATGTCGCGGACGTCGGGCAGGGGCGCCACGCTGCCGAAGCCCGTCTCGCGGCTCACGCGGGCCAGCTCGGCCAGGGTGCCGCGCACGAACATGCCGATGGCGAAGCGCCCGCCCAGGCGCAGGAGGCGCAGGTTGGCGGGCAGGGAATGCTCGGGGCGCTCGTACCATTGCATGGTGGACGAGCTGACCAGCAGGTCGGCCCGGCCCGGGGCAAGGGGCGCGGCCTCGCCGTCCCCGGCCACGTACAGGGCCTCGGCCCGGGGCGCGGCGGCCCTGAGCATGCCCGGGGCGATGTCCAGGCCCACGTAGCGGTCCCAGCTCAGGCGCTCGGCCAGGGCCTCGGTGAACACGCCCCCGCCCGCGCCGATCTCCACGGCCAGGGGGAAATGCCCGGCGGGCAACAGCGCGGCGCACTGCCCAGCCACCTCGCGCTGCACGTCGGCGGCGCGGGCGTAGGTCTCACCCGCGCGGCTGAAATGCAGGGCAACCCGTTTCTTCATGCAACACGTCCAGTATGATCCGCTCCGGGGGCAGATGCCCGAAGTCCATGATGGAAAGCCAGGCCCCGGCGAGCAGCGAAGCCACCTCCCGCCCCGCGGCCATGGGCACCACGCGGTCCCCGGCGCCGTGCAGGATGCGCACCCCGCCGCCGTCCCGACCGGGCTCGACGGCGGCCAGGGAATCCAGGAGATAGCGCAGCCCGGCGCACAGTCTATCACAATGCTCCAGCGGTGGCACGAAGTCCACCCTTTTGGCCCCGCACGCGCGCCAGAAGGCGCGCACCGTGCGCTCGGGCCCCTGGGAGGCGAGGTTTTCCAACATGGCCCGCACCGTGTCCCGGGGGGTGTGCGCGCAAAAGCTCAAAAACGGGGCGAAGAGCACGATGCGGCCGTACAGGGGGAAGAGTTCGTCGGCGTGCTTGAGGACCATGTGCGCGCCCGTGGACCAGGCCGCCAGGAGGTCCCCGCCCCGGCGCAGGGCCGCCAGGGTCCCGGCCTCGTCCAGGTCCGCGAAGGGCTGGACGAAGCGGGTGGTCTCGGCCACCCGGGGCATGAGGGCCGCGTACCCGGCCCAGCCGGACACGAAGGTCACGGCCTGGGGCGCGCTCACCGCCGGGCCCCGGCCAGGGCCGCGAAGGCCCGGCGCACCGCGTCCATGTCCGCGTCGCTGAAGTCCGCGCGCAGGGACAGGCGCAGGCGGGCCGTGCCCTCGGGCACGGACGGCGGGCGGATGGCCGGGACGTAGACGCCATGCTCCAGGAGCAGGCGGTGGGCCGCCAGGGCCGACTCGTTGTCCCCCAGGACCACGGGGATGATCTGCGTGGCGCTGTCCCCGGTGTCGAAGCCGAGGCCGGCCAGGTATTCGCGCAGCCCGGCGGCCAGGGCCAGAACGCGCTCCCCTCGCGAGGGGTCGGCGGCCACTATCTCCAGGGCCGCGAGGTTCGCGCCCACCACCGCCGGAGGCAGGGAGGTGGAAAAGATGAAGGCGCGGCCGAAATTGCGCACCGCGTCCAGAACCTCGCCCCGGCCCGTGATGAAGGCCCCGTAGGAGCCCAGGGCCTTGGAGAAGGTGCCCACCACCGCGTCGGCCTCGCGCTCCAGGCCCAGCTCGTGGGCTAGGCCCCTGCCCTTGCCCAGGACCCCGGTGGCGTGGGCCTCGTCCAGGACCAGCAGTGCCCCGTGGTCCCGCGCCAGGCGCGCCAGGTCCTCCAACGGGGCCAGATCTCCGTCCATGCTGAACACCGTGTCCGTGACCAGGATCTTGCGCGGGGCGTCGGCGTGGCGCTGGAGCATGGCCGACAGGTGCTCCATGTCGCAGTGCCGGTAGCGCACGTGCTCGGCCCGGGACAGGAGGATGCCGTCCACGATGCTGGCGTGGTTCAGGCGGTCCGAGAAGACCGTGACCCCGCGCCCGGCCAGGGCCGTCATCACGCAGAGGTTGGCGGCGTAGCCCGAGCCCACGGTGAGGGAGTCCTCGGCCCCCTTGAAGCGGGCCACGGCCCGGTCCAGGGCGTCGTAGGCCGCGTAGTTGCCCGTTACCAGGCGCGAGGCCCCGCTGGACGCGCCGCAGTCCGCCATGGCGGCCTCGGCGCCCCGGCGCAGGGCCGCTTCCCCGGCCAGGCCCAGGTAGTTGTTGGAGGCCAGGTTCACGAGCCTCCGACCGCCCACCATGAGGTGCGCGTCGGCCCCCCGGTCAACGGCCGGGACCGTCCGCAGCCGGGCCCGGGATTCCAGGTCCAGACGGCGGCGCGAAAGATGCTCGTACCAGGCGTTCTTGCTTGACATGGCGAGCACAGCTACCCCAAATTCTTACGGCTGGCAACGCGACAGGATACTCCATTCCTGCCCTATTGACAATTGATTATTGTTACTAATATACCTCTTTCCACGCCTCGCTGCGCTCAACAACTTCACAGGAGACTCCCCGTGCGCCCCACTTTCCCCTTTTTCATTCAATATGCCGTGCTGGCCCTGATCGCCGCCACAGCTGCCGCGCCCTGGGCCCTGGGCCCGGAGGAAGCGGCCCCGGCCGTGACCGTGCTGGCCGTGCTGGCCGCCCTCACCGCCCTGGCCTCAGCCGTACTTTTCAAGACAACCCTCACCGCTCCCATCAGGGTAGTCAAGGACTACGCCGCCGCCCTGGCCAAGGGCGGCAAGGCCACGCCGCCCTCGCGCCCCCTGGCGGGCGATCCCGCCGCCATCCTGGCCGGCATCGAAAGCCTGCGCGCGTCCCTGGACGCCGCCCGGGTCCACGGCGACCAGGAGGCCGCGACGGCCCGCGAAAAGGCCCGCGAGGCCGAGACGCAGCTGTCCCAGGCCCGCGCCCTGGTGGACAAGGGCCGGGCCCTGGCCGAATCCATGGCCCGGGCCGCGCACACCGCCCGCCCCATCTCGGCCAAGGTCTTCTCCGCCGTGGAGGAGCTGACCTCCCAGATCGACCGCGTAAACCAGGGCGTGGAGGTCCAGCGCGACCGCATGACCGAGACCGCCGCCGCCATGGAAGAGATGAGCGCCACGGTCATGGAGGTGGCCAAGAACGCATCCGACTCCGCGGCCAGCGCGGCGCGCTCGCGCGAGAACGCCCAGGCCAGCGCCACGGACGTGCGCACGGCCGTGGACTCCATGCGCCAGATCGAAGGCCGGATGCTGAATCTCAAGGAGACCATGGACCAGCTGGGCGTCAAGGCCGACGGCATCGGCAAGGTCATCAACGTGATCAACGAAATCGCGGACCAGACCAACCTCCTGGCGCTCAACGCGGCCATCGAGGCCGCCCGCGCGGGCGAGGCCGGGCGAGGCTTCGCCGTGGTGGCCGACGAGGTGCGCAAGCTGGCCGAGAAGACCATGGCCGCCACCGGCGAGGTCAGCCAGGCCGTGCAGGAGATCCAGGCCACGGCCAAGGACAACATCAAGGCCGTAGAGGACACCGCCGGATTCATCGCCCAGAGCACGGGCGCGGCCAACGAGGCCGGGCGCTCCATGGAGGAGATCGTGGTCCTGGTGGAGGACACAGCCACGCAGGTGGAGTCCATCGCCACGGCCAGCGAGGAGCAGTCCGCCACCGCCGAGGAGATCAACCGCGCCGTGGCCGAGGTCACGCGCGTGGCCGGGGACACGGCGCAGGGCATGACCTCGGCGGCCCAGGCGCTGATGGAAATCTCAAGCCTCGTCGAGGAGTTGGACACCCTGGTGCGCGACCTGGGCGAGGCCAAGGGCGGCGCTGCCGACGACGTCAAGGGCCAACTCGTATCCTGGGACGACTCCCTGTCCGTGAACGTCAAGGCCATCGACAAGCAGCACAAGACCCTCATCGACCTCATCAACGAGCTGCACGCGGCCATGCGCGACCGCCGGGGCAACGCCATCCTCCTGGACGTGGTCAAGCGCCTCAAGGACTACACCGTGACCCACTTCAAGTTCGAGGAGACCCTGTTCGACAAGCACGGCTACCCGAACAGCAAGGAGCACAAGAAGATCCACGTCAAGTTCGTGGACACGGTGGCCAAGTTCGACGCGGACCTGCGCGCCGGGCGGGCCACGGTGTCCATGGAGGTGCTGCGCTTCCTCAAGCAGTGGCTCATCGACCACATCCAGGGCACGGACCAGCAGTACAGCAAGTTCCTGAACTCCAAGGGCGTGAAGTAACCCCCGGGGTCCGCCGAACCAAAAACAAGGCCCCCGCCTCCGGTCCAGACCAGTGGCGGGGGCTTTTCATGGCCGGGGAAAATCAGTCCTTGCGCGGCTCGTCGGCGAAGGGGCAGACCGTGCCGCCCACCCGGGCCTCGCACAGCCCGCCCACGGCCCGCCCGTCGCGGGAGGACTCCTCCTCGATGGGCTCCACGTGGATGGTCACCTGGGCCCCGGGCAGGGCCTTGTGGATGGCGTCCTCGATGTCGCAGCACAGGGCGTGGGACTCGGCCACGGGCGTGGCCCCGGGCAGGAGCAGGTGGAAGTCGATGAAGCGCCTGGCCCCGGAGCGCCGGGTGCGCAGGGCGTGGTAGGTGACGTGCTCCGGGGCGCACTCCCGGATCACGGCCCCGATGGCCTGGATGTCCTCGTCGGGCAGGGCCGCGTCCATGAGCCCGCCGAAGGAGCGCCGGATGAGGTCCATGCCCGTGAATACGATGTTCCCGGCCATGACCAGGGCCACGGCCGGGTCCAGCCAGGCCCAGGACGGGGGCGCGATCAGCAGGACCCCCAGCCCGGCCACCAGCCCGGCGGAGGTCCAGACGTCGGTCATGAGATGCCGGGCGTCGGCCTCCAGGGTGATGGAGTCGTAGCGCCGGGACGCGGCCAGAAGCACGCGGGCGGTTGCGAAGTTCACGGCCGAGGCCACAAGGGCCAGGCCCAGGCCCAGGCCCAGGCGCTGGGGCGGCTCGGGGCTCAGGAAGCGCCCCCAGGCCGCCCAGGCGATGCCCCCGGCGGCCACGATGATCAGCGCACCCTCGAACACGCTGGAAAAATACTCGGCCTTGCCGTGGCCGTAGGCGTGATGCTCGTCCGCCGGACGCGCGGCCAATATCAGCACCCACAGGGCCAGCCCGGCGGCGGCCAGGTTGACCACGGATTCGGCGGCGTCGGACATCAGGCCCACGGACCCAGTGAGGAAATAGGCCCCGGACTTGAGGCCCAGGGTGGTCAGGGCCGCAGCCACGGACAGGACGGCGTAGCGGGCAGGAGCTGCTTGCATGGGGAGCGATGGTGGTTCGAGGAAGCCGTCCCGCGCGCCCCGTCACGGCGGGGAGGCGGCAGCGCGCACAGTGTAGGCCCAATCGAAGGCCGGTTCAAGCCTCGGCCCTCCCGCACGTCCGTGGCCGAATATTGCGCCCCGCCGTGGACGGGTATACATTTCGGACAATCCCCCCATTCCCATCCCGGAGGCCTCATGTTCCGCATCCGCCGCATCTTCGACGACATCGTGCCGCGCGACCGGCAGGCCGTGGCCCAGGTCCAGGCCATCCTCAAGGCCCAGTTCCGGGACGCCCCGGCCGGGGAGTACGAGGACATCCCGGCCAAGCTGCGCGACCCCCTGTCCTACGGCTTCAAGACCATCCTCTTCGTGGCCGAGGGGCGGGACGCGGTGCGCGGTTTCGCCCTGCTGCTGCACGCGCCGGATCTGTCCTTCTGCTATCTGGACTACATCGGCTCCCTGCCCGGCCGCACCAGCCGGGGCATCGGCGGCTCGCTCTACGAACGCGTGCGCGAGGAGGCGCTGCTCCTGGGCGACATGGGCATCTTCCTGGAATGCCCGTCCGACGACTCGGCCATCTGCCGCGACGCCTCGCTGCTGCGCCAGAACGCTGCGCGGCTCAAATTCTACGAACGCTACGGGGCCAGGCCCATCGTGAACACGGCCTACGAGACCCCCCTGTCCCCGGAGGACGACAGCCCGCCCGTGCTGGTCTTCGACGGCCTGGGAATCATGGCCGCGCCGCCCCTGGGGCCCACCAAGACCATCGTGCGCGCCATACTGGAGCGCAAGTACGGCAAGCGCTGCCCCGCGGGCTACGTCGACGGCGTGGTTCGCTCCTTCCGGGACAACCCCGTGCGCATCCGCAAACCGCGCCAAACAATCACCCAGGCCCCGGCCCCGATGCCGGGCAGCACCCCGAGCATCTTCCTGACCGTCAACGAACGCCACGACATCCACCACGTGCACGAGCGCGGCTATGTGGAGTCCCCGGCGCGGGTGGGCAGGATCCTGGAGGCCCTGGAGCCCACGGGCCTCTTCCAGCGCGCCGAGGCCAAGCGCCACCCCGAGCGCGCCATCCTGGCCGTGCACGACGAGGGCATGGTGCGCTACTTCAAGGCCGCCACCGCGAGCCTCAAGCCCGGCAAATCCCTCTACCCGTACGTCTTCCCCATCCGCAACCAGGCCCGGCCGCCCAAGGAACTGCCCGTGCGCGCGGGCTACTACTGCATCGACACCTTCACCCCGCTGAACGCAAACGCCTTCCTGGCGGCCAAGGGGGCCGTGGACTGCGCCCTGACCTCGGCCGACGCCATCCTGGACGGCCAACGCCTGGCCTACGCCCTGGTGCGGCCCCCGGGGCACCACGCCGAGCGCAAATCCTTCGGCGGATTCTGCTACTTCAACTCCGCGGCCGTGGCCGCCCACCACCTCTCGGCCCACGGGCGCATCGCCGTGCTGGACATCGACTACCACCACGGCAACGGCGCCCAGGACATCTTCTACGGCCGCGAAGACGTGCTCACGGTGTCCATCCACGGGCACCCGAGCTTCGCCTATCCCTATTTCAGCGGATTCGCCGACGAAACCGGCGAGGGACGGGGGCGGGGCTGCAACCTGAACCTGCCCCTCAAGGAAAACGTGGACGGCGAGGCTTACGCCAAGGCCCTGGAAAAGGCCCTCAAGCGCATCCGTTCCTTCGGCCCCAGCGTGCTGGTGGTCTGCCTGGGCCTGGACACGGCCAAGGGCGACCCCACGGGCACCTGGGCCCTGGGCCAGGGCGACTTCGAGGCCAACGGACGGGCCATCGGCTCCCTGGGCCTGCCCGTGCTGGTGGTCCAGGAGGGCGGCTACCGCATCCGGACCATGGGGGCCAACGCCCGCCGGTTCTTCCTGGGGCTGCGCGCCGGGGCCTGGGGCCTGCGGGAGAACGGCGCGGCCGCGAACAGGACGGCGTAGCGGGCAGGAGCTGCTTTGATGGTTCGAGGAAGCCGCCCCGCGCGCCCCGTCACGGCGGGCAGGCGGCGGCGCGCACAGCGTCTGCGCAACACCCCTCCGGTCAAGTCGGCACAAAAAGGGGCGGCCCATGCCCTCCCCCGCCCGAAGGCGGCATGGAAAGGATGAAACCGATGCTCCACGCCGGACGGCTCCCGGAATCCGGCCCGGCCGTCAACGCGCGGGCGGCTGGTACATGTCCACGGCCAGGGCCGTGAGCCCGCGCAGCACGTCCTCGGGCAGATGCCGATAAGGCTGCATCACCGTGCCCGGATAGCCCTCGCTGATAATCTGCATGGCCCGCGCGGGCATGACCGTGAAGCGCGTGAGATCCGGCGGGGCCGGCCTGAGGGTCGCGCCGAACTCGCTGACCTCGCCGCCCACGCCGTGGCAGGTGGCGCAGGTGTCGGCCCAGACCTCCTCGGCCCGCGCGCCCGCGGCCCCGGCGCGGCCCGGGTCCGAAAAGACCTGGAAACGCTTATCCAGTTCATCCATGACGGACTCCAGCTTGCCGCGGTCGAAAACCGTGAAATAGGGCATGGCCGAACCGGGCACACCCATGGCCAGGATCGTGTGCAGGTAATCCCTGTGCACACGCACCGAGGCTATGTCCTCGGCCTGGACCAAGAGCCTGCGCGCTGCCGGCCCCTTGCCGCGCCCGTTCAGGCCGTGGCACGGGGCGCAACTCTTCTCGAAGATGGTGGCCCCGTTGTCGTGCACCGTGGCCAACTTGGCCTTGAACCCCGCGAGGGCCTCCTCGCGCAGGGGGGCCAGGGCCTTGGCCTCTTCAGCGCGGGCCTCAAGGGCCGCCTGATGCGGCCCTTCCATGGCCTGTTCCTGAAGCATCTGGCGGGCCGTGAGCATGGCCACCAGGGCCACGGGCAACAGCGCCAGCAGCGCCGCCGGGGCCAGCCGCCCCTCCTTGCAGGCCGCCGGACGCAGAGCCCAGAGCACGGCCATGGCCGCCAGGGTGCCCACGGTCACGGCCAGGACCACGGGCCAACTCAACGTGTCCATGAGAGTGAAGACCAGGGGCAGGCCCACCACAACCTGGAACAGGGTCGCTCCGAAGACCCAGCGCCGCAGCCGCGCGGCGCGCTCGGGGTTGCGCGAGGCCGAAAAGAACAGATGAAAGGCAGCGCCCAGCACCAGGGAAGCCCCCAGCACGTGCAGGTAGCGCAGCACCCAGTGCGGCACGTAGTCCCCAAGGTCCGCGAAGCCGTGAGCCCCAACCGGGGCCCAAAGATCGGGCCGCTCCATGAGGGACAGGGCCCCGGTGAACACGGCGGGCACCGTGAGCAGAAGGCCCACGCCCAGCACGCCCAGCACCGAGGACAGCCTGGGCAGGGAGCCCAGCTTGTGGGCAAAGGCGTCGATGAGCAGAAAGGCGCAGATGAGCAGGGGAATCACGGCCAGCCAGGCGTAGGCGTTGAGCCCCGTGGCCGTGAAGAAGGCGTTGGAATACTTGACCTGGATGAGCAGCAGCGGCCCCACGCCCAGGACCACGGCCAAGCTCTTCAGCCCCAGGTGGGACTCGGCCACGTGGCGGTCCCAACCCGGGTTCGCGCCCTCCCCCGTGGCCCTGCCGTGCAGGAAGAAGAACAGGCTGAGCATGGCCGTGCCCAACATGAGCAGCACGAACAACAGGTGCAGGCCGAAGGTCACGAAGAGCAGGCCCCGCAGCCAGCCCTCGGACAGGGGCATGCGCAGGAACAGATCGGTCACGGCGTCCATCACTTGCCCTCCTTGAGAAGCTGCGGCCTGGGGCGCACGTCCCGGTTGGCCAGATGGTAGAGGTAGGTGGACATGGTCAGCCGCTCCTGCTCCGTGCCCGAGAACGGGGCCATGAAGGGCACCATGCTCTCGGTGATGGAGGTGATGGCGTTGACGCCTTCCAGGGTGCGGCCCTGGATGCGCGCGGTGATGTCGTTGATGCCGCCGATGGTGTGGCAGACCCCGCAGTTGGCGTCGAACAGCGCCCTGCCCGCCCGGGCTCCGGCCACGGGCTCATGGTTCTCGGCCACCCAGGCCAGATGCGGCAGCAGCCCGGTGCGCGCGGCGTCCAGGCCGCGCGTCAGGGGCACCTGGTTGGCGTACATGTAGCCCGGGATGAGATAGGGCCCGCGCACGAATTCGCGCACCCGTTCGAACTCCACCACCAGGCCCACGGCCAGGACCAGGGCCGGGACGCAGAGGACGCGGGACAACATGCGCCGTCCGGCCAGCCCGGCCAATCCGGCCAGGGCCAGGAAGACCACGGCCACGGTGTTCAGCACGGGCAGGAACCCGGGAGTCTGGGACAGGGCCGAGGTGGCCACGGCGAACTTCCAGTGGGTCAGGTAGGTCGCGGGCACGCGGGAGAAATAGATCGCCGCGCTCGCGCCCGCCACCGCGGCGCAGGCCAGGAGAACCAGCCCGCAAAGACGCAGGGCCCGCCGCCGGTCAGCGTCCGCGCCCTTGAAGCGCCAGGCGACCCAGGCCAGGGCCGTTAGAGCGCCCAGGGCCAGGCCCGCAAAGATGCGCAAAAAGCACTGGGGGGCGAAGGTCGGGTTGAAATAGGCCTGGGCGAAGCCCTGGCCCCAGGGCCAGCCGTCCGGGGTGAGCATGAAGCCCAGGATACCCGAGATGAGCACGGCCGAGGCCAGGGCCACGGCCACGTAGCCCCAGCCCACCAGGACCAGCAGCCAGGGCCGCTTTTCCAGAATCCTGTCCCAGAGGAAATAGAAAATCACCAGCAGGATCACCTCGCTGGTGAAGGCCAGCCATTCGATGAACCAGGGCCAGAAGAAGAGGTGGATCAGGGAGCCTATGCCCTGGGGGGCCAGGGTGCCGGTGATGAACCAGATGCCCACGCCGGTCATGGCGCCCACGGAGGTTGTGACGACCACGGCCGGGCCCAGGAGCCTGCGGGCCATGTCGATCCAGAACCGGCCCCTGCCCGCCACGCCCAGGTGCAGGAAGAGCACCACCATGGTCACCAGGCCGATGGCCAGGCCATGGCTGATGAGCACGTGCAGCACGGCGTCCAGGGCGATGGTCATGCCGTCGCCCAGGCCCGGGATGTGATGTACGGGAAAGTTCATTTCACCATCCCCTCCCCGAGCTTGAGCACGCGCTCGATCTTGTTGGGATGCGTTGCCTTGAACTTGGGCCGAGGCTTGCCGTGCGCGAACCCGGCCACGTCCACGGCCTGCTCCTTGGTCAACTCCGGCGCGTTCTTGGGCATGAAGCGGTAGGCGAAGCTGGAGAAGGTCCGCACGCGGTGCATGCCCGCGCCGTCGTTGAAGGACCCGTCGCCCCACAGGGCCGGGGCGATGTCCGTGCCCTGGCCGTCGTCACCGTGGCAGCGGGCGCAGACGTCGGCGTACACGGCTTCGCCGTTTTTCATGTCGGGCTTGTGGTCGATGCCCAGGTCATGGGGCAGACGCAGCCAGGGCACGTCGGCGTGGATGGGGATGCCCTTGGAAATCCAGTGGTAATAGGCCTGCAGGGACTGCATGATCTGGCCGTGGGGCGGCGGGGCCACGCCGTTCATGCTGCGCTCGAAGCAGCCCGAAGTGCGCAGGGTCAGGTCCGCCGAGTAGTCGCGACGGCCCCGGTAGCGCGGATACGTGGCGGCCACGCCCACCAGGGGGATGCTGTCCTTGCTCAGCCCCCCGTCGAAATGGCAGTTGGTGCAGGCCAGGTCGTTGCCCACGTATTTGCCCGCGTATTTCTTGGTCTCAGTCATGATCTTGTAGCCCAGGAGCACGGCCTCGCGGATATCCTCCGGGGCCTCGTCTAGGGCCGGGGGATCGAAGACCACCCCCAGGGGCTCGATGCGCCCCCCCTCGGCCCCCTGAAAGGCCACGGGCTTGTCCAGGGACGAAGCCCCCCGGAAAAAGGACACGATCCAGACCGCGCCCACCAGAAGCAGGACGACCACCAACAGCGAGAAAAACACCTTTCCCGAACGCATAACGACTCCCAAAAGAGGCTGAGGCCAAAGGTTCCGAAAACAAAAAACCGACGAATTCCGCCCGAACCGGGCTGGACCGCCTTAAGCGTTGCGCCGCGCGAAAAACTCCGCCCAGGGGCCGCCGCGCGCAACTTCTTCATAGTATGCGCGTAGGATAGCAGAGAAGGTCGGGACATGAAAGGTGATATATCAAATGCTCAAAAACAGCTGCGCTCCTGGCCGGATATCCGGGTTAAAAATGCAAACGCCCATTCAGGACGCACGCAAGCAACAGATTCTCCCCTGTACAAACACAAATAATGTCGTCCCCCTCTTCATGCTCGCGAAACTTCGCCAAGCAGGCCCGCTCCACAGAAGGAAAACGGACAGGATACCGCCTACTCGCCGGGCTGTGCTTCTGGACAAAAATCGGGTATCGGATATTCAAGCCGCCACAGCAAACGGCGGGGCCACCTCGCCATTGCCTAGGGGAGCCCATGCACCGCATCTATATCGCCGTTGCTGTCTTGGAAGACGACGATCTGGACTCCGTGCGCGGCGAACCCTGGTTCCGGGACATCCTGGACCAGGTCTGCGCCAAGGAAGCGCAGCGGGACTGACTCCCCTCACAGGCGGCATAACGGCGAACCATCACGTGAGGAGGAAACTCATGGACGGCCTCGACAACCGCTTTCGACCGCTCTTAATCCTATGTCTGCTTCTGCTCGTGGCGGCGTGCGGCGCCACGGCCGGCCTCTCCCGGCGGGATGCGCTCCATGTCCAGGAGCAAGGGAGTTTCGCCATCGGAGGCAAGGTTATCCGGCATCCGGGAACGTTCGATGCGTCCGCCCGTTCACCCGAAGGCCAGACCCTTCACGGCGACCACGCCTACGTGTTCTACCAGGTTCCCGAAAACACACGTGAACGCCCTCTCGTGCTCTGGCACGGATTCGGCCAGTTCTCCAAGACCTGGGAAACCACGCCGGACGGGCGCGAAGGCTACCAGACCATCTTCCTGCGCCGGGGGTTCAGCGTCTATGTCCTGGACCAGCCCAGGCGAGGCAACGCGGGACGCGGCACCGAGGGCGCGACCGTCGAAGCGGTCCCCAACGATCAATTCTGGTTCAACCTCTTCAGGGTCGGCTACTGGCCGCACTACCACCCCGGGGTTCAGTTCTCGAAGTCGCCGCAAGCCCTGGCCCAGTTTTTCCGCCAGATGACACCCGACACCGGCCCCATTGACCTGGAGGCGAACTCCGACGCCGTGGCCGCGCTGTTCCGCAAGATCGGCCCGGGCATCCTCGTCACCCACTCCCACAGCGGCGGCATGGGCTGGGCGGCGGTGCTCAAGAGCCAGGACATCCGCGCCGTGGCCTCCTACGAACCGGGCAGCAACTTTATTTTCCCCGAAGGGGAAGTCCCTCCCCCGGTCAAAAGCGCCTTCGGCGATTTCGGAGCCCGCGGCGTGCCGCAGGAGGAGTTCATGAAGCTGACGCGCATCCCCATCGTCCTCTACTACGGCGACTACATTCCCGACGAGCCGTCGGAACTCTTCTGGATGGACCAATGGCGAGTCAGGCTTGTGATGGCGCGCCTCTGGGCCGACGCAGTCAACCGGCATGGCGGGGACGTCACGCTGGTGCGCCTGCCCGAGATCGGCATCTTCGGCAACACCCATTTCCCATTTTCCGATTTGAACAACCTCGCCGTCGCGGACCTGCTCTCCGCCTGGCTGGCTGAAAAGAACCTGGACTGAGGCGACGCCGCGCAGAGCCGATCCCGTGATCGCCGCCCTGCGCACTCCGCAAAAAAAAGAGGGCGGCACAGGCCGCCCTCTTCGTGTGTACAGCACGGGAAACGGGCCTGGACCGGGCCGAGGTCTTCGTCCTCGCGGCCGCCGCCCTGCGGGGCCGAAGCCCTACGACACGGGTCCCGGCTTGAAGCCCCGCCCTTCCCCGCCGCGAAGGGCGGCCAGGAAAGCGCGCGTCAGGCGCAGGACCTCAGGGTCGTCGGTGACGCCCGGGAAGCGCATGTCCGTGGCGCAAAGCCCGGGGGTGGCCGGGACCGTGGCCACGGGCAACTCGTCCTCCCACTGCAGGCCCGGGGTCAGGCTGATGAGATAGACGAAGCCCGCGTCCAGGAGCGGCTTGCGCACGCCGCAGACATAGGCGTCCTTGCCGTCTATGACCAGGCGCAGGGCCGGAGCGCCGTCAAGGTACGTATATTCGGAAGATTGTATGTCGAGCATGGGATATCTCCCCTATGGTTGGGTTGTCGTAGCCGTGATGTTGCCCACCACGCCGGGCTGCCTCATGAATTCGCGGCACAGATCCTGGCCATCCCCGAGGAACTCCGTCTCCAGCCCGTCGCTCATGAACAGAACCTCGCGCTGCATGTTGCCCATGAGCACGCTGGTCTGCGCATGAGAGTCGGACACGCTGGAATGCTGCGCGCCGAGGAAGAAGGAGTTGAAGACCCGGTGGTGGGGCACCGTGGTGACGGTGGCGTCCTGGCCGCCCGCGCCCATCACGGGGCTGAGGATGGACGAGGAATCCGAGGCCCCGCGCGTCATCACGCCCTTGTCCCCGGGGTTCTCGATGCCGTACATGGCGAGCACGCCCTGCCCTTCCACGCGGTACAGCCGGATCACGCCGTTCTCGGGGTCGTTGCCCGGGAAATCGAAATTGGCCAACATCTCCATTTGCATGGCGACTTGGTAGCGGATGGAGGTGTCGAAC
The DNA here is from genome assembly GCF_054819825.1 of Desulfocurvus sp. DL1XJH-121. Taxonomy (NCBI): domain Bacteria; kingdom Pseudomonadati; phylum Thermodesulfobacteriota; class Desulfovibrionia; order Desulfovibrionales; family Desulfovibrionaceae; genus Desulfocurvus; species Desulfocurvus sp. DL1XJH-121. Next base: position 2,707 of record NZ_JBTVWW010000016.1, on the reverse strand, counting down.
ATGGAGGTATCCGTGGCGGGCTGTCCGGCGATGTCCTCCCTGGTGCGGTCCGTGGTCGTGGAAACCTGGTCGATATAGGCCCCCATGTCCCCGCCCGTGATGCCGGAATTCAGGCCCTGCCAATAGCCGCGCGGCGCGTGGGCGAACTTTTCGTAGCATTCCCCGGACTTGATGGTCACGGGGCCGTGCTGGTCGCTCTTGGCCTGGAAGTAGTGGTCCTCGGACACGGCGCGGGACCGCGCCAGGTAGCCCTTGACGGCCATGCTGGTGGGGCACCAGGACGAAAACACCTGGCACTGTCCCGTGACCTGCAACAGCGCGGAACTGCCGCCCCGGGCGTCCACCAGCTCGTAGAACTTGTCCGAGACGCTGTCCTTGCCGCGCAGACCGTCCATGCCCTCCAGCTCCCCGAAATAGGCTTTTTCATGGGTCTGGGCCCCGAGGGTGCGGGGCAGCACGTCGGATATGCCCGCCCTGCGGATGTCCAGCCGGGCCACGATGACGCCCTGGGTATGCTCCGCGGTCCAATGGTCCGCGTCCATCTTCAGGGCCGTGGTCGCCATCTCCAGGGCCTGGTCCAGGCGCTTGGCGGCGACCTCGCGGAACTCCGCGGGCTCCAGCTTGGCTATCTGCTCCCTGAGCCGGTCCTTGTTCTCCAGAATGGTGCGCGAGAGGTCGTAGACGTTGGTGCCCGTGCCGGACAGGTCCTGGGAGAAGAGCTTGACCGGATACAGCTCCTTGCCGGCCAGGGCGTCGGGCGCGAGCAGGGCCGTGCCGATCTTTTGGCCCAGGGCGCCGTGCTCCCGGGCGAAGGAGGCCAGCACGTCGTCGGTCCTGTTGTCGGAGAAGTGCAGCTTGCCGCTGGAGTCCGCTTCCATGAACGCTTCGCGCAACGGCTGGTAGGAGCTGGCGTCGCTGATGTAGAACAGCTTCTGCATGGCCAGGAGGTCCCTGGGGGGAACGCCGGAATCCTGGGCCAGCCCGCGAATGCCCGAAAGGACCTGCTTCACGTCGTGGGTCTTGCCCTGCTGCCACTCGCCCAGGAGGTCGTTGTTCACCAGGTTCAGGGCCAGACGCACCTGCTGCTCGCTGTAGCCCATCTTCTGCATGGCCTCTTTCATGATGGGCACCGTGAACTCGTGCTGCCGGGCGTTGTCCCCGTGGCACAGGGACTTGCCGATGTCGTGGAAGGCCAGCACCGTCTTCATGAAGCGGTCGGCGTTGAAATCCTCGAACCCCGGCTTGCCCTGGAGGCGCGCGGTCATCCCGTCCAGGTCGTAGTGGCTCTTCTGGTCCTCATACTGGGTCAGGACCTGCTCCGTGTGCCTGCCCACGGTGAAATCCCTGCCCAGGCCGAAACCCCCGTCATAGAGCGTGGCGAAGCGGGGGATGTCGCGCATGCCCGTGAGCACTTCGCGGGGGCTGAGATCGGCGTTGCGCATGATCTTCCCCAGATTGCCCAGGCCCTGGGTCTCCTGCCGCTCGACCCCGTGTTCCAGGCTGGATATCTTGGATTCCGTGCGCCCGTCGCTGTCCAGGATCCTGTTCAGCTCCCAGTCCTGCATGCCCCGGATCTCGCCGAGGGTGCCCTGGGCGAAGCAGCCGTACTCGGCCTGCACCCTGCCCATGAACCCTTCCATGCGGGCGCGGTTGGCCATGCGCGGGATGTCGGAGCCGCTGATCTTGTCGAGGTTTTGGACCGTGGACGGGACGGCCCCGAAGGACTGCCGCATGGCCATGGTCAGGGCCTGCAGGGCGCCCCTGTTCTGCTGCCGGATGGAAGAGGAAAAGAAGCCGAGAATGGACCGGCCCAGGGAAAATTTGGATTCCTTGATCTCGCCGCCCTGGAGATACAGCGTGCCCGAGGTGTTCTTCAAGGCCTCCAGGTCCACCGAGACCCTCTGGCTGCCGACGTTGACTTCAAGTGCCATGGGAATGCTCCGTGCTGCGATTGTCTGCCCGAATTGAAACGTCGGCCGCCTCCTAGACCCTCAGGAACCCGTCGCCGATGACGTCGGTTCCCGGGCTCTCCCCGGCAGGGCCCGAAGCGCCGATGCGCTCCGTCCAGAACAGGGCCGCCGTGAGAAAGGCCTCCAGCCTGGCCTTGAAATAGGCAACATCCATACCAGGAACACCCAGGCGCATGGTCAGGGTGGCCACGCCGCGCTCGGGATCCAGGCCGAGAGCCCCGCCCCCCGTGGCCTGGCAGAGGACGTTGCCCTGCAGCATGTCCTCGCACACGGCCTGGCGGCACCCGGCAGGCACGCTGCCCAACTCCATGAAGACGTCAACATCGTTGACGTCTTCCACCAGCCGGATGTGAACGATTCTGGCCCTGTCCACGGCCAGACAGGTGTAGCCGTCCTGCAGCAGAATCCCCGCGGGATTGAGCTCCAGCTCCCGGGCGAGCTCGGCGAGCACATCGTTCAAGGCGTCTTCCATGCCCATGGCCTCCGTCCCAATTGATTGAGATATCACGAAACCAGCCCCTATTCCTCGTCAATGCCGGGAATGATACGAGCACAATACCCCGTCGCGCAAGGGAAATTCGAATCCTCCGGGCACGGCCGCCCGGAGGAACCACAAAATGTGCTGTTAGTTATCACCTGACAGTAGACCACAAAAGCGAAGTGGTCATGCCGCCCTTGGTTGGGGTACGGCTGGAGTTACGAAACTTCACCGAAACCTCGACCAGGAGAACGTCATG
>NZ_JBTVWW010000161.1:0-250 GCF_054819825.1 Desulfocurvus sp. DL1XJH-121 | reverse complement strand
ATGCGAATGATAGGCCGCGCCATCCCAGGCCAGGGCGGTGACGGTGATGGTCGTCGCATCCCAATCGACCTGGTTGAATCCAGGCGGCGAACCGCGCTCACGATGCGACAGGGTTCCGCATCCGACCGCATAGGAGCAGTGGTCCGCCAGAGGGATCGGCATGGCGAAGGGCACATGGACGTGGCCCGTCATGATCAGATCCACCCCCGCCTCGGCGAAGATCAGGGCCGCCTCATCGCCGCGTTTGACG
>NZ_JBTVWW010000160.1:0-250 GCF_054819825.1 Desulfocurvus sp. DL1XJH-121 | reverse complement strand
AGTCCGTATGTAAAAATGGAAATGACGCCGAGGACTTCCGCGCCCTCTCTTTGAAGGGCCGCCGCAGCTTCAAGCACGCTGCCTCCGGTAGAAATCAAGTCTTCAATCACGACTGTTTTTTGTCCTTTCTTAATGGCGCCTTCTATTTGATTTCCTTTGCCGTGCGCTTTCGGTTTGCTTCTGACGTAGCACATCGGCGCGCCCGTACGGTCTGCGAGAAGCGCAGCATGCGGAATGCCCGCCGTTGCAG
>NZ_JBTVWW010000159.1:0-250 GCF_054819825.1 Desulfocurvus sp. DL1XJH-121 | reverse complement strand
ATGCGGCTGGTCTCGTCGATCTGGTCGATGGTCGGCATCAAGGCGGCGCGGTTCTTCAGCGCCCAGCCGTAATATTGCACATTGGCGACTTCCAGCCGGTCCGCATCGAGATCGACGGCCATCTGGATGATGTCTGCGAGCTGATGCAGGTTCTGCCGGTGCATCACCGCATTCACCGTCAGCGGCAGGTCGAGTTCGCGCGTCCACTTGGCAACTTCGAGCTTCTTCGCATGACCGTTGCGATAGCCAC
>NZ_JBTVWW010000158.1:0-251 GCF_054819825.1 Desulfocurvus sp. DL1XJH-121 | reverse complement strand
CCTGTTGCGCCAGGGCGCGCGCCAGAAACACGCGCTTTTTCTGACCGCCGGAGAGTTCGCCGATCTGCCGGCCGCGCAGCTCGCTGAGGCCGACGCGCTCCAGCGCCTTGTCGACCCGCAAGCGATCCTCGCGCGACGGAATGCGCAGGAAATTCATCTTGCCGTAGCGGCCCATCATCACCACGTCTTCCACCAGCACCGGGAAGTTCCAGTCGACGTCTTCGGTTTGCGGCACGTAGGCGATCAGGTTC
>NZ_JBTVWW010000157.1:0-251 GCF_054819825.1 Desulfocurvus sp. DL1XJH-121 | reverse complement strand
GTATCAGGCGCCCCTCCGCCGTATCGACCACGCTTTGGACGAAACCGTCCTCCGGCGTGACGGAAGCGAAAACCCGCAGAAATGCGCTGCGGTTATCGTGATTGCCGAGAAGCAGTTTATACGACGGAATGAGCTTCTCCAGTTCACCCGCCAATGCCTGGTAGCTGTCCTCATGACCGTTATCGCTGAGATCGCCGGTGAAAATCACCAGTTCTGCATCGGCATGGTTCTCGTTGATGTCGGCGATGCAG
>NZ_JBTVWW010000156.1:0-251 GCF_054819825.1 Desulfocurvus sp. DL1XJH-121 | reverse complement strand
ACAGGTCGAGGATTAAGTGAAGCAATTGTCCGTCAAATTTCAATGACCAAACATGAGCCTAAGTGGATGTTAGATTATCGTTTGCAATGCTACAAAATATACAAAAAACTTTCTATGCCCCATTTTGGTCCGGATTTATCTGAAATTGATTTAGAGAATATGCTTTACTATCAAAAAATGACTGACAAAAAGTATCGTGATTGGGATGAGGTTCCGGATAAAATAAAAGCAACTTTTGAACGTTTAGGAGT
>NZ_JBTVWW010000155.1:0-251 GCF_054819825.1 Desulfocurvus sp. DL1XJH-121 | reverse complement strand
ACAAATGCGACCATCATTGCGACAAGCATTACTGGAAGAAAGAGAAAAAACATCACCACGATCATGACCGCGATCGCTGGCGCCGCCACGGCGATGACGACCGCGATTAACGACAACGGGCCGGCGCAACGCCGGCCCGCACTGTTTTCGCCTACAGCACGCTGCCGATCAGCAAGTAGCCATTCAACCCCACCACCACCAACACGATCAGCTTGCCCAGGTTTTGCACCACGGGGCCATTAACCATCTCC
>NZ_JBTVWW010000154.1:0-251 GCF_054819825.1 Desulfocurvus sp. DL1XJH-121 | reverse complement strand
GACCGTGGCATGCCGTTCGAGAGCGTGTCGAACAATGGCCAGGGCTCGACGTTCTTCACCTTTCTGGTCTTCGAGACCATGCTCTTTGCTATCGGCATCGCGTTTGCCACTCTGGCGATGGTCAAGGAGCGGGCCGAGTTGCAGTTCCGCAGCGCCGCTCTGAGCGACCCGCTGACCGGCGTGGGCAATCGCCGCGCCTTCATGGAAACCGGCGAACGACTACTGCGCCTGTGCGTCGAGCGTGGCGAGCA
>NZ_JBTVWW010000153.1:0-251 GCF_054819825.1 Desulfocurvus sp. DL1XJH-121 | reverse complement strand
CAAGAACTGGTACTTCGGCGGTGCGCGATTCAGCGCACTGCCGGCCAGCCTCGAAGGTGAGGTGCGCTTCGACACCTTGCGCTCCTCCGGTCCCGGCGGGCAGCACGTCAACACCACCGACTCGGCGGTGCGCGCGACCCACGTCGCCAGCGGCCTGAGCGTGAAGGTGCAAAGCGAACGCAGCCAGCACGCCAACAGGCGCCTGGCGCTGCTGCTGATCGCCCGCAAGCTGGAAGAGCGCACGGAGCAGG
>NZ_JBTVWW010000152.1:0-252 GCF_054819825.1 Desulfocurvus sp. DL1XJH-121 | reverse complement strand
CAGGGGTGCACCGACGCCATGAAGTATTCCGCCTGCGCCATCAGGCCCGGCAATTCCTCCGCGCGCAGTCCCACCCGCACCTCGGCCCGCAGGCCGAAATCCTGCGCCACGAAGCGCACGAACGGCGCGTAGATCAGTCCCTTGATCTGCCCGTCCGTCTCTGTATAGGCGCCAAAGGGCAAGCTGCGGCGCGCCAGCTCGAGCGTCGGGTGGACCTGTCCGCTGCGCGCGGCCAGCACCATCTTCAGGCAC
>NZ_JBTVWW010000015.1:0-87161 GCF_054819825.1 Desulfocurvus sp. DL1XJH-121 | reverse complement strand
CCCTTCATCGCCAATGATACTGCTGAGGAGTCAGTGGGAAAGTAGGCCGACGCCAGGACTTCTTTTAACGGCCCCCGGAGCTAACAGCTTCGGGGGCCGTTCTTTGAGGCGGCCGGCGCGGGCGGCGCGCACGGCGCGCACGGGCCGAGGCGCGTTGCGGCTGTCATATGAGTGTGGTATCCATGGATGATACTGCCAACTTTGAGGAGGAAGAACATGAGCGCTAACGGATATACCCTGTACAGCGGCGGCGCCCGGGGCGCGGAATGCGAATTCGGGATGCTGGCCGAGAAGTATGGGGTCGAAGAGGTCAACTTCAGCTTCGAGGGGCACACCATGGACCGTGCGCGCGGTGTGCGCGCGCTGACCCAGGACGAGTTGGCCCTCAAGGACGTGAGCCTGACCTACGTGTCCCGGCTCATGAACCGCAAGTTCTCCTCCGCGCCTCTATTCCGCAAGGTGCTGCAGAGCATCTGCTGGCAGGTGGCCAGCGGCCGCGAGGTGTTCGTGGTGGGCGTCATCCAGGACGACCTCACGGTCAAGGGCGGCACGGGCTGGGGCGCGGAGTACGCCAAGATCTGCAACAAGCCCCTGTACGTCTTCGACCAGGACAAGGCCGCCTGGTTCCACTGGGAGCAGGACGCCTGGATCCCGGTGGACGCGCCGGTCATCGAGAGCCGTCAGTTCACGGGCACGGGCACCCGCTTCCTGAACGACGCGGGCAAGAAGGCCCTGGCCGGGCTGTTCGAGCGCAGCTTCAAGTAGCGCCCCGCGCCCAAGGCATCACAGCCGCCGTCCCCCAATGGGACGGCGGCTTTTTTCATGCCCAAGGCCGGGCTGACGCGGCTTTTCCTCTGGCCCGGGCTCTGCTACCGTGCGGGACGCGCACAGGAGGGCCCATGCGATACGAATTCAAGCTCGAACAGGCCGCCGCCACCATCGGCTTCGGGGCCTGCGCCCCGGCCGGGGATCTGGCCGACGCCCAGGCCGTAGCCCATCTCGAGGCCCGGCCCATGGACGAGTACATGCACCGCCATGTCCTGCGGCGCGTCCTGGAGCTGGGGCCCGACGCTTCCCGCGCCCTTGGGGGCGGCCCGGCTCTGGCCTGCGTGCTGGCCGAGGCCGAGTTCCTACGCCCGGGCGAGGGCTATGCGCCCGAAGCCGACCCCGCGGCCCTGGCGGCGCATTCCCCCCTGGTGGACCTGCGCCAGGCGAGGCTTCCCGACCAGGGGGCCCACCGCGTGTGGGGCGAGGTGTTCCGCGCCAATATCCAGGAGCACGCGCCCCTGCCCGCGCCGGACCAGGTGGGCGCGCCCGTTCCCTTTGCCCCCGGCGTCTTGGAGCGCTCGGCCTGCGTGTTCGCGGACCCGGCCGAGGTGCGCGAGGGCAGGTTCCCCAAGGGCGCCAAACCCGTGCCCCTGGCGGAGACCATCCGCCGCGCCCAGGAGGCCCTGGAGCGGGCCGGGGCGTCCCTGTCCCAGCAGATGCGTCACCAGATGTCCCTGTCGCCCGTGGGCCTGGTGCGCTCCTGGGAGCGGGAGGTGCGCGTGGACTGCGGGGGGCTGACCTATTCCCTGCGCGGCCGCCACGATTCCTTTGGCCGGGGCCTGGATTTCGACTCGGCCCAGGCGGCCCTGCTCATGGAGATTTGCGAGCGCTATTCCAGCTGGGCGGACGTGGGACCCGGCGGCCCCGAGGGCCTTGCGCGGCCGGCCGAGTGGGTGCGGGCCCGGTTTTCCGAGCTGGGCCCGGAACGGGCGCTGGAGCCCTCGGCCTTTCCCCTGGAAGCCCCTTACGCGGACGAGCCCCTGTGGTGGTTGGAGTGCGCCCGGCCCGACGGAAGCGCCGTGCTCGCGCCCGCGCAGATGATTTTCCTCTTCGCCAACCTGGACGAGCCCGCCCTGTTCAGCGGCCTGGGCTCCACGGGCCTGGCCTCAGGCAACACGCCCTCCCAGGCCCGGCTGGGGGCGCTCATGGAGGTCCTGGAGCGCGACGCCGAGTCCACCGCGCCCTTTGATCCGGGACGCCTGTTCCGCATCCGCTCCTCGGACAAGCGCGTGGCCGACCTGCTCGCCCGCTACGGGCGGCGGGGCCTGGACGTGCTCCTGGAGGACATCACGTCCCCCAACGGGCTCCCCGCCTACCGGGCCTTCGCCATCGGCCCCGAGGGCCAGGTGGCCAAGGGCGCGTCCGCCTCCCTCAAGGGCGCGCGGGCGGCCCTGTCCGCCGTGCTGGAGGTTCCCTACCCCTTCCCATTCGGCCCGCCGTCGCTGCCCGGGCGCGAGGGCCTGCCCGAGCGCGCCCTGGAGGATCTGCCGGACTTCTCCACCGGTTCCGTGGAGGGGGACCTGGTCTTTGCCGAGGCCTGGCTCGCGGCCTCGGGGCGCATCCCGGCCTACGCGGATCTGACCCGCGCCGACCTGGGCGTCCCGGTCTGCCGCGCCCTGGTGCCGGGCCTGGAGCTGATGGCGGATTTCGACCGTTATTCCCGCCTGTCCGCGCGCCTTTTCGCCCGCTATCTGGCCCTGTGCGGGGGCTGAGCCCCGCAATGAAAACCGCCCCTTCTCCCGAGGGAAAAGGGGCGGCTGGTATTCGTCGGAGCGGGATCTTTAAAAACCTTTGACCGCCTCCATGAGCTGGCGGGCCTTTTCCAGGTCCTGCCGGGCCTTGGCGTGGTAGGGGTTGACCTGTAGGGTCAGCTCCCACTGCTCCACGGCCTTGTCCAGGTCCTCGGCCAGGAAGTGCTTGACCCCGGCCAGGTACAGGGGCTCGGAATCCGCGTCCAGCTTGGCCTGCACGGTCTTTTTGAGGGCGTCCGAGTCCTTGAAGCCCTTGGGCAGGCGCACGAGCATGCGCATGGCCTCGGCTGCGGAGCCATCCTCCCAGCTCTTGTCGGCCATGTTGTAGTAGGAATCGTTGCGGATGGCCGAGGCAGCCTGGTTGGCCGGGTTCTTGGCCAGGATTTCCTCGGCCATGGACACGGCCGTGCCGTACAGGCCGTTGCCGAACTGCAGCTTGGCCATGGCCAGGAGCGCGCCCGTGCTCTGGGCTTCGGACGCGGTGATGTCCTCCTCCACGGGCATGGCCGAGGCCGTCTGGGTGGGCAGCACCGTGATGGCCTGCTTGCCCTTGGACGCGCCCTTGGCCGGTTCCACGGCGGCCATGTGCAGGCGCTTGGACAGGGCCGCGCTGACCTCGGGCACCTTGATGGTCTCGCCCGGGGTCAGGGCGTCGGCGATGGACAGGTTGTTGATGCGCGTGAGCAGCAGCTCGCCGCCGGGGTTGCCGTAGACCTTCTCGGAGATGCGGCGCAGGGTGTCGCCCTGCGTGATTTCGTAGTCCTTGATGATCTCACCGCCAAAGGCGTTCTTCAGATAGGGCAGCGCGTCCTTTTTGTCCGGGTTCAGGTGCAGGGCGGCCGTGAATGCGGCGTGGGCCGCGTCCTTGTCCCCGGCCTCAAGCAGGGCCAGGCCCTTTTTGAAGCTCTCGGCGGCCAGGGCTTCCAGCTTGGCCTTGAGCGCGCGCGCCGCCTTGATGCAGACGCGGTCGCGGCGGTCGATGGTGGCGGCGATGGTGTAGTATTCCAGGGCCGTGGGCAGGTCGTTCCGGGCCTCGGCGGCCTGGGCCTGCCCCTTGTACAGGTCGTGCAGGGGCAGGAACGGATCGTCCTGATGCTCGCCCGTGGCGAAAAGGGCCTTGACGTCGTCCGTGATGCCGGCCTGGGCCGGGCAGGGCGCGCAGAGCCAGGAAACGGCGGCCAGGGCCAGGAGGGCGAGGGTGGTGGCTATGGTTTTCATTGCGCGCCTCCTTGCCTGGTGAACTCGAAGAGTTTCTGGAACTCCGCCATGGCCATGGTCCCGGGGACCGCGTTGCGGCGCACCAGGTAGTCGTTGACGTAGAAGGGGTTGGAGCCCTTGGCCAGGGTCATGGCCCCGCGGAATTTGTTCTTCATCAGCAGGGAGATGACCAGCTCGTTGGCCGAACCGAAGGGATAGGCGAAATATTTCGGGTCGTCGCCGATCTCCTGGCGGAAGGTCAGGGTGGGCACGGTCATCTCGCGGTCGATGGCGATGACGAAGTCCTCGAAGGTTTCGTCGGCCTGGCGGCGGGTCAGGTTGCGCAGGGTCTTGGTGCGGTGGCCGATGGTCACGCCGTTGCCGGCCATGGTGCGGATCTGATCCCAGGACAGGGCCGATCCCTGGCCCGTGACCATGTCCGTGGCCACGAACACGGCCGCGGGAAAGCCGAATTTCTTGAGCACCGGATAGGCCACGGAATAGGTGTTCTGGCCCACGTCGTCGATGGTGATGACCACGGATTTCGCGGGGGCCTGCTCCTGGAAGTCCAGGAAGTCGTAGAAGGTGTCCAGGGAAATGGGCGTGTAGCCCTGGTCCTTGATGAATTGCATATGGGCCTCGAAGTCGGCGCGGCTCACGGTGAGCGCGTCGGACGTGTCTTCGGAGAAGCCGCTGTAGGCCAGCACGGGCACGGTCTGGACCACGCCCTGGCCGATGCCCCCGAGGTTCACGGGGCTCAGGGGGATGGTCAGCACGTCGCCTTCGGCGATGGTCTCCACCTCGTTGTACGAGGCGATGATCCAGCCCTTGTCCGGATCGTGTAGATAGCGGTTGGCCAGGGTATTCAAGGTGTCGCCCGGGCGGACCTTGACCACGGCGAAGTCGCGGGACGTGCGCGTGGGCGAAATCCGCCGGGATTGCTTGCCCCCGCAAGCGGCCAGGGCGGCCACCATGGCCGCCAGCACGGCGGCCAGGACCACGGCTTTGAGAATTTGTCTGGTCATACGGGCTCCCCCCCATTTTTGGGCTCGGCAGGCGGGGCCTGCTGTTGTGTATCCTCTGCTGTGGCGGGCCTGGTCTTGGACGGCGGAGGCGCTGCCGCCGGGCCGGCCTTGGGCGGCGGAGGCGCGGCCACGCCCGTGCCCTGGAAGGGCCTCGGCGGCGGGGCTTGGCCCTCGTCGGGCCCCAGAACCTTGAGCACCCCGTAGGGCTGCAGGGGCTTGGACTTGCCCTTGACCATCTGGGGCTGCAGCATCTGCGCGGCCACGATGGCCTTGGTGCGCTCGAAGGCCGACTCGCTGAGCACCACGGTCCCGGCCCCGGCCAGGGCGTTGAGGCGCGAGGCCACGTTCACCGTGTCGCCGATGACCGTGTACTCCATGCGCACCTCGCTGCCGATGTTACCCGAAACCACCTCGCCCGTGTTCACCGATGCGCCCACGCGGCCCAGGACGGGGTTGGTCCCTTCCTTGGCCCGCTCGGCCAGCTCCCGCTGCATGTCCCAGCAGGCGCGCACCGCGTTCACCGCGTGGTCGCCCTCGTAGTTGGGCAGGCCGCCGAACACGGCCAGGACCTCGTCGCCGATGAACTTGTCGATGTAGCCGTTGTTGCGCTCGATGTGTTTGGCCGCGATGTCGAAGAATTCGTTGAGCTGTTCGACGATCACGGCAGGATCGTTGTTCTCGGAGTACTTGGTGAAGCCGCGCACGTCCGCGAAGACGATGGTGGCCGAGGATTTCGTACCCTTGAGCCAGACGCTCTCGGGGTCCGCCAGGATCAGGTCGCGGATGGTGGTGGACACGTAGCGGCCGAAGCTCTCGCGCATGATGGACTTGAGCCACAACTCGTGACTCATGAAGTTGAACGCCCGGCCCAGATCGTCGAACTCGTCCTTGCGCTTGAAGTTGACCTTGTGGTGGAAGTTGCCGTTGGAGATTTCCTTGGTGGCCACCACCAGCTTGGAGATGGGCCGCGAGAAGTTGGTCCCAAGGAGCCCGGCCACGGCCATGCCGATGAGGAAGAAGACCACGGTCATCATGTAGATGAAGACCTTTTCCCTGGAGATGCGGTCGGCGATGAACTTCAGCGAGATGCCCACGTGCACGTCGCCCAGGCGCTTGCCCTTGAACTCCACGGGCGCGGTGAGGTTCAGGATTTCCTCGTTGTTCAGCAGCCGCCGCGTGAAGTAGGTGATGTCGTCTTCCTTGGATTCGCCGCCCACCTTGCCCGAGAGCACCAGGGGCTTGCCCACCTGGGAAAGGTCGTTGTGGGCCTTGATGATTCCGTCGCGCCCGGCGATGACCGCGTAGACGAGCCCCTCCACCTGGGTGACCTCGCTGATGAGCGAGTTCAGCCGCAGGGTGTCGTCGTTGAGCAGGGGGACCTTGGCCTCTGTGGTGAAGTATTTGAGGCTGATCTTGCCCGACTTGACGCTCTCCCTGTAGAGGTTGTCGGCTTGGCGCTTGAGCATGAAGTAGCTGAGCACCATCATGATGGTCAGCAGGAACAGGGCCAGGGTCACGGAGAGCTTGATGCTGATGGGCACGCGTACGCGGCCCAGGAAGCCCCTGCGCTCCAGGCCCTCGATCTGGTCCTCGATATCCGGGGTCAGGGACGTGGCGCCCAGGCCGTAGACCTTGTTGATGGCCGCCAGGATGGCCTTGTCCGAGGCCAGGCCCAGGGCCAGGAGGGAGGACGTGAGCCGGGGGGGCTTGCCCTGCTCGGCCTGTTCCTTCATGTGCTCTATGGCCTGGGCCAGTTGAGCTTCGTTGATGACCTCTTCCTGGATCAGGGCTTCGCCGAGGGGCAGCTGGGACTGTGCGTCTGGACCGGCCATGGTCGGATTTCCTCCATGCGTACGGTGGTTCTCCGGCCTGCGCGGGCGCCGGGTGATTGTCGTGCAGACGATAAGAATATCAAAAGATAGTATGCTTTGTAGCGTGTGCAAAACGCAAAAATCAAGGGGAACCTGGAACGGCCCTGCGCATCGCCGGGCGGCGCGCAGGGCTGTGAACGGTCAACTAACTATGATTATTCCATTTCCAGGTACTGTGCAAGAATGACCTTCAGGCCGAATCCGGGAAAGTTCACGCGGTACTTCTCCTGGTCCACGGCGGCCACGATCTTGCCGCGGCCGAAGATCTTGTGGCGGCAGTATCCCAGACGCTTGGGCGCGTCGGACGCCGAGGCGCAGGGGCCGGGAGGCGTGGGGGCGACCGGCGCGCCGGGCAGGGGCTCGGGCCTGGGCGCGGCCGGGGAGGCGTCCGCCGGGGCCAGCCCGCCCGAATAGCTTTCGCGCCAGGGATCCACGGACCCGTAGGGCAGTTCGGACAAAAACGGGCTGTCCACGGCGGGCTCGCTGGTCCCGTTGTACTGGTTGTAGAGCACCGCGGGCACGAACAGGCAGAGCTCCTCCCGGGCCCGGGTGCAGGCCACGTAGAGCAGCCGGCGCTCCTCCTCCAGGTCCTCGGCGCGCATCAGGGCGTGGCGCGAGGGGAAGCGGTCCTGCACCAGGTCGATGATCAGCACGGCGGTCCATTCCAGGCCCTTGGCCGAGTGCACGGTGGAGAGCACCAGCACGTCCTCGCCGTCGGGGTCCTCGTCCTGGTCCGGCGACTCCAGGGAGAGGTCCGCCAGGAACGTGTCCAGGGACTCGTAGGCCCCGGCGATGCGCGCGAGCTGTTCCAGCCCGGCCTGGCGGCGGGGGTGGTCGTCGGCGAATTTCTGCTCCAGGATGGGCTGGTAGTGCTCCAGGATGCGGGCCAGGAGCGGCCCGGGGCGCGATCCCGAGCGGGCCAGCTCGTCCACCAGGTCCAGGAGCTCGCGCAGGCCCTGGTGCTTGGCGCGCATGGTCTCCAGATACTTGCCCCCGCCCTCCATGAGCGCGGCGTGGATCTTTGCGGCGGTCTTGGGGCCCACGCCCTGGAGGTGCTCCATGATCCGCTGCCAGGCGGGCAGGTCCGACGGGTTCTGCAGGATGCGCAGGTAGGCCAGGACGTCGCGGATGTGCGCGGCCTCGGTGAAGCGGATGCCCCCGAATTTGCGGTATTTCACGCCCAGCTTGTTGAGCACCACCTCCACGGGGAAGGACTGGTAGCCCGCGCGGAACAGCACCGCGATCTCGTGCAGGGGGTGGGTGCGCGCCAGTTCCAGGACCTTGGTGACCACGGCCTGGGCCTGGGAGCGGTCGGAGATGGTGCGGATGAGCTGCGGCCTGGGGCCGCCCTGGCGCTCGGTGAAGAGGTGCTTGTCGATCTTCAGCTCGGCCTGGGCCAGGATGGCGTTGGTCAGGTCCAGTATGGGCTGGGTGGAGCGGTAGTTCTGCTCCAGGCGGATGACGCGCGCGCCCGCAAACGTCTGTTCGAAGGACAGGATGTTGTACACGCTGGCTCCGCGAAAGGCGTAGATGGACTGGGCGTCGTCGCCCACGGCCATGACGTTGCCCGCCTCGCCGCCCAGGAGCTTGACGATGCGCGCCTGCACCAGGTTGGTGTCCTGGTACTCGTCCACCATCACGTAGCGGTAGCGGTTGCGGGCCATGTCGCGGGCCGGGGCGTGGTCCCGGAGCAGGGTCTCCAGGCCGAAGAGCAGGTCGTCGTAGTCCAGCAGGCCCAGGCGCTGCTTGAAGCCCGCGTAGGCCCGGGAGAGCTGCTCTATCTCGTCCTCGTAGCGCACCAGGTGCGCGGCCTCGTTCTGCAGCACCGTGGCGATGGGCTGTTCCTTGTTGCGGGACTTGCTGATGATGCCCATGAGGGTGGACTTCTTGGGAAAGGAGCGGTCGCCCTTGCCCAGGCCCAGCTCCCCGCGCAGGTCGCGCAGGGCGTTTTCCGCGTCGCCCTGGTCCATGATGGTCACGCGCGGATTGCCGCCCAGCGCCCCGGGGAAGCGGCGCAGCATGGAAAAGGCGAAGGAGTGGAAGGTGCCGCCCGTGACCCCGGTCAGGCCCCCGTGCAGCAGGCGTTCCGCGCGGTCCAGCATTTCCTGGGCGGCTTTGCGCGTGAAGGTCAATAGCAGGATGCTCTCCGGGGGCACGCCTCGGCTGACCAGGTGGGCCAGGCGGTAGACGATGGTCCGGGTCTTGCCGGACCCCGCGCCAGCCACCACCAGCACCGGGCCTTCGGTGTGGCTGACGGCCTCCCATTGGGCGGGATTGAGGTCTTTCTGGAAGTCGGTCATGGGGTCCTTTGCGGGCTTGGGCGGGACTGATTGTGCGTGGGGACCGAGAAAAAGTCCAGGACTAGGGAGCCCGCGCCGCGCGGGGTGGCCGGGGCTGCGTCCCCGGAATCGTAGAAGAAAGCGTCGTCCGCCGTGTGCACGCCCGTTCGCCCGTAGAGGCCGAATATCCCCCTGCCGTCGAATTTGGCCGTGAGGCTGAAGCCCGGGTGCGCCTCGGCCACCAGATCCGGGGCCGCGTGGGCCATGGGGCCGGCATAGAGGTCCGCGCCCCTATGCACCGCGCGCACTACGGGCCGTCCCTCGAAGCGCAGGCCCAGCAGCGCGCGCTCCACGGCCAGGGCCAGGTCCGGGGCCTGGCCGCGCGCAACAGCGCCCCGGGCGAAGCGCTCGGCCGTGTGCAGGTACACGCGGCCCGGGTCCAGGGCGAAGGCCGTGGTCCCGGGGGCGATGACCCGGGCGTCGTTCTCGTGTTCGGGAGAACCCTGGAGGCGCAGGAATCCTTGTTCGGCCAGCAGGGCGTTCACGTCCATCTCGGTGATGAGTTCCGTGAATCCGTGGTCCGCCAGGGCCAGCAGCCGCTTGGGCCCGGGCAGGGCCGCGGAGCGGTCCAGGAAGTCCCCCAGGAGCGCGTCCCAGCGGCGCACGAGGCCCTCGCAGGCCCGGGCCAGGGGATGGGTCGGGTTCGTGAGGGCCGGGAACAGGAAATGGAACAGCCGGTCCGTCTCCGTGAGCACGAACACGAACATATCCCAGGCCAGGTCCGGCCAGAGCAAGTCCAGGGCCGCGCGCCGGGAGTCCAGGGTGGCGGCCAGCTCGCCCAGGAGGTGGTCCGGGTCGCGCGCGGCGCGGGTGGTGTCGGCCTCCAGGCGGTAGCCGGCCTGGGCCAGCCGCCCGGCCAGGAACGGCGGATACACGGCCCGGGACAGCTCCGGGGCCACGAACCCCGCCACGAGCATGCCTTTGAGCGGCCGGGCCGGATAGGTGTTGGGCAGGTTGACCACTCGGCTGACGAGGCCGCGATCGCCCAGGCGCTGGAAGATGTCCGTGCAGGCCACGGCCGAGGAGTCGGTGAGGGCGATGTCGTAGGTGCGCGGGTCGATGCGCGTGAAGCCGTAGACTCCGTGCTCGCCCGGGCCCGAGGCCGTGAAGAAGGAGGTCCAGTTCACGGGCGAGAGCTCGGGCAGCTCCGCGCGGAAGGCGCGGGCCGCCGGGGCTAGGCGCGCGAGGTTCGGGGTCAGCCCCCGGGCGCAGAGGTCCAGGGCCAGGGACAGGGGCAATCCGTCCAGGCCCAGGACGGCCATGCGGGGGCGTTCTGCGGTCTGCATGGGCCGGTGCTACCCGCGCGGCGCGCGCGGGTCAAGGGCGGCTCAGGATTCGGCCTTGGCCAGGGCCTGGGGCGTGACCAGGCGCAGCACGTCCAGGGCCATGAAGCGCATCAGGTGCAGGAAGGAGAAGAACTGCATCATGTCCCGGGTGGCCAGGACCCGCGTGACCTCGCGTTGGCGCATCTCCGCGATGCGCGCCTCCAGGCTTTCCAGGGCACCCAGGAGCGGGGCGGCGTCCGTGAACGTGCCCTCCCCCGCGGCGCGCAGGGCGTCGGCCGTGAGGGTGCAGAGGGTGCGCAGCTCCGGCTCCAGGATGCGGCTGCTGCTCTGGGGCGCGGCGTCGGACAGGGAATGCATCATGGAGCTCATGTTGCGCGCGCTGAGCCTGAGCGTCTCCACCTTCAGGCCCAGGGTGCGGGTGTCCTCGTGGTACAGGAAGCGCTCGTGGCGCTGGACCTTGCGCAGGTACCCGCGGTTTTCGCCCGTGGTCAGGGCGAAGGCGTCCAGGAAGTCCTCAGGCAGCTCGTCACCGCCATCCAGGTAGGCGGCCACGATGGCCTGGTAGAGCTTGGCGCAGGTGGCGAACTGCCCGCGCAGTCGTTCGTTCAGGGAGCGGCTGGCGCGCAAGGGCCAGAGCAGCACGCTGACCAGGAAAGCCGAGCTCACGCCGAGGAATATCTCCACCACCCGCTCCATGCCGAAGAGCACGCGCCCCTCCTCGCCTACGCTGGCCAGGACCACGATGCAGCAGGTGATGGCGGCCATGCGGTAGCGGGTGTTGTAGCGCGTCATGTAGGCGCAGAAGCCGATGGACAGGAACAAACCCACCTCGGTCCAGGGCCAGTGCTCGGGAAAGATGAGGATGGTCACGATGCCGATGACCGCGCCCACCAAGGTGCCCGAGAGGCGGTACCAGCACATTTGCAGGGAATCGGCCACGGAGATCTGCATCACGATGACCGAGGACAGGGCCGCCCAGTATCCGTATTGCAGGCCGAGGACCTTGGCCAGACCGTAGGCGATGAGGGTGGCCAGGGCGGTCTTGAAGCCGTGGCGGAGATGGGCGTAGGTCGAACCGGAATCGGAATAAGGCATGTCGTTCAAAGCTCCCGTGATGGGGGAAATGACACCGTTTCGCGCTAAAGGCAACCGCCATGTTGCGGCGTTGACTCGCGCCCCCGGCGCGGGATAAGAATGCCCACCCGTGCCCGGGTGGTGGAATTGGTAGACACAAGGGACTTAAAATCCCTGGGACGCAAGTCTGTGCGGGTTCAAGTCCCGCCCCGGGTACCATAGGAAGCTTACAGGCTTGCGGCCCCGGCCGCAGGCCTTTTTTGCGTCGTCTCGCGTGGGGCGGCGGTCTGGATTTTCGTGCCGGACGTTTTTGTCGGTTTCCTTTCGCTGCGGGGGGCTTTCCCCTGTCTTGCGGTGCGCCGGGCCCGAGCCCCGGGGGCCGGGGTCGGGCTACGTAAAGGTATCTTTCCCTGGACAGCCGAATTGTTACGGTTGTATGACAAAACGGATATCCCCGGCCGTTCGGGACCTTCTGGAACGCGTATCGGCCGGTGCTTTGCAGCGCATAACCACGGGCAAAAGCCCATAAGGAGATCGACCATGAAACGCATTCTGGTTCTCTTGTTGGTTTTGGGCCTGGCGAGCACGGCCCTGGCCTCCGACCAGGGCCTTCTGGAAAAGGCCAAGGCCGACGGCAAGGCCACGTTCTACGCCAACATCACCGCCGTGGACCCCATCATGGAAGCCTTCACCAAGGCCACCGGGGTCGACGGTCTGTACACCCGGGTTTCCACCTCCAAGTTCCTGGCCACGGTGCTCACCGAGTACCAGGCGGGCAAGCTCCAGGCCGACGTGCTCCTGGCGCCCCTGCCCGTGATGCAATACCTCAAGGAACAGGGCGTGCTGGCCCCCTACGCGCCGCCCAGGGCCCAGAAGTACCCGGCCTGGACGCGCGAGGACGGGACCATCCAGCTCTGCGGCATCGAGTACGTGGGCCTGATCTACAACAAGGAGCTGGTCAAGGCCGCGGACGCCCCCAAGCGCTATGAGGATCTGACCGATCCCAAGTGGAAGGACAAGATCGTCATGGCCGACCCCTCCACCCACGCCACCACCATCGCCTGGCTCGTGGGCCTCAAGGAGAAGGTCTTCAAGTCCGAGGCCGACTGGATGGCCTTCCTCAAGGGCCTGGCCGCCAACCGGCCGATGTTCGTGGCCTCCTTCGGCCCGACCCCCGCGCCCATCGAGAGCGGCGAGAAGCTCATCGGCATCTCCATGCCCAAGTACATCATCACCAAGGCCCCGGCGCCCCTGGACTGGGCCCGCGTGGAGCAGCCGCTTCTGGGCACCCCGCGCGCCATCGCCCTGGTGAACAAGGCCCAGCATCCCGACGCGGGCAAGTTCTTCATGGACTGGTGGCTGTCCAACGAGGCCATGGGCATGCTGGCCACCCAGGTGGGCGAGTACGTGCTGGCCCCGGGCGTGTATCCCCCCATCGACGGCATGGACAAGGCCGAGGTCCTGCCCATCCGCGTGCTCTCCGACGAGGAGACCAAGGAGTGGGGAGCGAAGTTCAAGGCCATTTTCGCGGCCCAGTAGACCGCATCCGACACCAATCCGCGCGCCCGCCCGGCCCTGTTCCTTCCAGAGGGGGAGCGGGGCGGGCGGGCCTGTTTCCGGCCCTGTTCGCCGGGGGAAAATCCATGGAAATCCGCATTTCGAATCTTTCCAAGCACTACGTGTCCGGGGGCAAGACCATCAAGGCCCTGGACGAGGTGGACCTGCACATCCCGGCCCAGGGCATCTTCACCCTGCTCGGGCCCAGCGGCTGCGGCAAGACCACGCTGCTGCGGTCCATCGTGGGCCTGGAGCACCCGGACAGGGGCGAGATCGCCATCGGCGGCGAGGTGGTCTGGTCCCGGGACAAGAACATCTACGTGCCCACGGAGCGGCGCGGCCTGGGCATGGTCTTCCAGACCTACGCCATCTGGCCGCACATGACCGTGTTCGACAACGTGGCCTATCCCCTGGTGACGCGCAAGACGCCCCGGGCCGAGGTCCGCGAGCGCGTGGCCCGCACCCTGCGCTTCGTGCAGCTGGAGGGCTTCGAGTCCCGCCCGGCCACGCGCCTGTCCGGCGGCCAGCAGCAGCGCGTGGCCCTGGCCCGCGCCCTGGTGGCCGAGCCCAAGGTCATCCTCTTCGACGAGCCCCTGTCCAACCTGGACGCCAAGCTGCGCGAGGAGACCCGCAAGGAGCTGCGCGCCTTTCTCTCGGAACTGTCCATCACCGCCGTGTACGTGACCCACGACCGCGTGGAGGCCCTGGCCCTGTCCGACACCATCGCGGTCATGAACCAGGGCCGGATCATGGAGATCGGCTCGCCCGAGAAGATCTATTTCAACGCGGAGCACAGCTTCGTGGCCGACTTCATCGGCCGGGCCAACCTGCTGCCCGCCACCGTGGCCGCCCAGGAGGAGGGCCGCACCGTGGTGGATTCGCCCCTGGGCCGGGTGGCCTGCAGGCCGCAGCCCGCCATGAAACCCGGCGACGCCGTCACCCTCTGCTTCCGGCCGGAGTTCATCCGCCTGGAAAAGGGCGCGCCCGCGCCCGGGGAGAACCGCTTCCCCGGCATCGTGGACAACCTGGTGTTCATCGGCGAGGTCTTCGAGGGCGAGGTCAAGGCCGGCGAGGCCATGCTCTTCGTCAAGGCCGCGCCGGACCTGGGCCTCGGCCGGGGCGACGCCGTGAGCGTGGTCCTGGACCCGCAACACTGCCTGCTTCTGGCCGCGTAGGGGGTGGTGCGCATGGCTTCCCCCAACCGTCCGGTCCTGACCTGGAGCCTGATCCTCGTGGTGGGTCTGCTTACGGTCTGCCCGGTGTTCATGCTGGCCTTCGGCAGCGTCTCCCAGGGCCTGGGGGCCTTCGGGTCCTTCACCCTGGCCAAGTACGCCTCGGCATACGGCGACCCGGAGCTCCTGGGCATCGTGGGCAACACCCTGGTCTTCGTGCTGGGCTCGTCGTTCCTGGCCACGTTCCTGGCCCTGTTCCTGGCCTATCTGAACACGCGCACGGACATCCCCTTCAAGGTCCTGTTCCGCATCATCTCCATCATCCCCATGATGGTGCCGCACATCCTGTTTTCCGTGAGCTGGGCGCTGTTGCTGAACCCCTCCAACGGCATCCTGAACCTCTTCTGCCGCCAGGTGCTCGGGTTCGACTCCTCGCCGTTCAACATCTACTCCCTGGGCGGCATGGTCCTGGTTGAGGGGCTTCTGGACCTGCCCATCGCCTATCTCATCCTGGCCCCGGCCCTGGCCTCCTTCGACGTCAGCCTGGAGGAGTCCTCCAAGGTCTGCGGGGCCAGCACCTGGCGCACCCTGACCCGGGTCACCCTGCCCGTGCTGCGGCCCGCCATCCTGGCGGCCTTCATCCTGGCCCTGGTGCGCAGCCTGGCGTCCTTCGCCGTGCCCTCGGTGCTGGGCATGCCCGGGCGCATCTACGTGCTGGCCACGCACATCTACCGCTCCATCGCCACGGGCTACGTGGCGGACTTCGGCGCGGCCGCGGCCATCGGCATGAGCGTGCTGGCCACCTCGGTGAGCCTGATCTACGTGTACCGCTACCTGACCTCGGAGAGCGGGCGTTTCGTGACCATCTCCAGCCGGGGCTGGAAGCCCACGGTGATCAGCCTGGGCCGGGCCCGCGGGCCCCTGTTCGGCGTGGTCGGGGTGCTGTCCTTCATCCTCATCGTGCTGCCCGTGCTGGTGCTCATCTACACGTCGCTGACCCCGTACTCCATGGTGCCCAGCGCCAAGGCCTTCTCCATGATGGGCCTGAAGCACTGGCACGAGGTGCTGCGCGACCCCATCTCGCTGTTGTCCCTGAAGAACAGCCTGGTGCTGGGCGTGGGCGGCGCGACCCTGGGCGTGGCCCTGTCCGTGCTGGTGGCCTACGTGGTGGTCAAGGTGCGCAGCGCGGCCTCGGGCGTACTGGAGACGTTGACGTTCTTGTCCTTCTCCTTCCCGGGCATCGTCATCGGCGTGGGCTTCATGTGGTTCTTCGTGCGCACCCCGCTGTACGCCACCATCTGGGCCTTGCTCATCGGCTACATCGCCACCTACCTGCCCTACGGGGTGCGGCCCCTGGCCAGCGCCTTCGTGCAGGTGCATGCGCATCTGGAGGAGTCGTCCCTGGTCTGCGGGGCCGGTCCCGTGACCACCATGCGCCGCATCGTGATCCCGCTCCTGGTGCCGGGCATGGTCTCGGCCTGGATTCTCATGGCCACCATGTTCGTGCGCGAGCTGACCCTGTCCGTGGTGCTTTCGCGGCCGGGCACCGAGGTCCTGGCCGTGCAGATCCTGCGCTTCGCCGAGGACGGCCTGTGGGGCAAGCTCTCGGCCCTGGGCCTGATCATGATCGTCATCTCCACCTCCCTGGTGCTCCTGGCCACCCTGGTGGGCGCCAAGTTCAAGCCCGCAGAGGAAGGCGGCTGATCCGCGCGGCAACCAAGACCCGAGAGCCGCCCGGCGCCGTCGCGTCGGGCGGTTTTTTCATGGCCGCGCGGCCGGCGCGAGGTGGAAACCCGGTGGCCTGGCGCTAGGGGGTGGGGCGGGTTCATCTGCTGATGGCGAGGGCCGTCCAGGGGCTGCTTCCGGAAACCGCCAGCCCGAGACAGGGGCATTTCCGACGCCTTGTCCTTCGAAAGCGGACTGCCCCCGGGGATTTTCGTGGGCGGCCGGGTAGTGCCCGATATCATTGCATAAAGCTGTTCGTGGTGATATGTCTGCGGCAAAATGACACCCCAAGTCCGGGGTGCGCCCTGCATGCTCCGGGCGCGCCGGGCGCGGGGTGGCGGGGGCAGAACATGGATGCCGACACGCTGAAGTTCGAGGACGTCTTCGACCTGGAAGAGCTGCAGGCTCTGCAGGACTCCTTTGCCGAGGCCACCGGGGTGGCCTCCCTCATCACCCGGCCCGACGGGACTCCCATCACCCGGCCCAGCAACTTCTGCCGCCTGTGCAGCGAAGTCATCCGCAGCACCGAACAGGGCCTGGCCAACTGCATGCAGTCCGACTCCATGCTCGGCAGCCCCTCCAAGGATGGGGCCCTGATCCTGCCCTGCCTGTCCGGCGGCCTGTGGGACGGGGGCACGGGCATCTTCCTGGGCCGCCGCCACGTGGGCAACTGGCTCATCGGCCAGGTGCTGGGCGAGGGGCACGACACCGAGGCCATGCTGGCCTACGCCCGGGAGATCGGGGCGGACGAGGAAACGTTCCGCGAGGCCCTGGGGGAAGTGACCGTCATGCCCCTGGAACGGCTGCACGCGGTGGGCCGGGCCCTGTGCCGCCTGGCCGGGCAGATTTCCCGGCAGGCCTACCAGAACGCGCTGCAGCGGGACCTGATCCAGGAGCTGGAGGTGGCCCGCGAGGCCCTGGCGGCCAGCGAGGAGCGTTACGCCCTGGTGGTGCGCGGGGCCAACGACGGCATCTGGGACTGGGACCTAGACCGCGACAGCGTGTATTATTCGCCGCGCTACAAGGCCATGCTGGGCTATGAGGACCACGAGTTCGATAACGACAAGTCCGAGTGGCTGTCGCGGATACATCCCGAGGATCGCGCGCACGCGCTGGAGGCCAACAACAGCTGCCGCGACGGCGAGGTGGACCAGTTCGAGGTGGAGTACCGCCTGCGCCACAGGGACGGGTCCTGGCGCTGGGTCCTCGGCAAGGGGGCCTCGCGGAGGAACGAGGACGGGCGGCCCCACCGCCTGGGCGGCACGCACACGGACATCACGGACCGCAAGCTGGTGGAGGAGGACCTGGCCAACAACAAGAAACTGTTGGAGGCGGTCATTGAACAGTCGCCCATAGCCATGATGGTGCTCACCGCGGCGGACAACGTGGTGCGCTACCAGAACTCGGCCTGCCGGGAATTGTTCATGCTCGACGACGAACCGCGTTTCGTCGGGCACGGGATCTGGGATATCGAGCGGACCTGGCAGGGCTATTCCCTGACAGGCGAGCTCCTGGATGACGCGGACCTGCCCTCGGTCCGGGCCCTGGGGGGCAAGGTCACCAGGGGCAGGGAAGTCCGGGTCGTGCGCAAGGACGGGGCCGAGCGCTACGCCGCCATGTACGGGACCCCCGTGTGGGGCGCCGGGGGCGAGCTCATGGCCACCCTGGCCGTGTACCAGGACATCACGAGCCGCAAGCTCGCGGAAACCGAACTGCTTTCCCTGCGCAACTACCTGGCCAGCATCGTGGACTCCATGCCCTCGGTGCTCATCGGCACGGACCGCAACCTGACGGTGACGCAATGGAACCGGGCGGCCGGGCGCTGGACCGGATTGCCCGGGAGCAAGGCCCTGGGCAAGCTCCTGTCCGAGGTCAATTTCCTGCCCGGGGATCTGTTGCGCGAGATAGCCCGGGCCGTGTTCTGGCGCGAGCGCCTGGAGCGCCGCAGGGTGCTGCTGCAGCGGGGCAGCGAGCGGTGCCACGTGGACCTGATGGTCTTTCCCCTGGAAGAGGACAAGGCCGGGGGCGCGGTGCTGCGCCTGGACGACGTGTCCGAGAGCGTGCGTATCGAGCATATCATGGTCCAGACCGAGAAGATGATGTCCGTGGGCGGGCTGGCCGCGGGCATGGCCCACGAGATCAACAATCCCCTGGGCGGCATCCTCCAGGGCGCGCAGAACATCCTGCGCCGTCTGGATCCGGATCTGCCCGCCAACCAGGAGGCGGCCGGGCGCCTGGGCCTGGATTTCGCGGCCATGGGCGAGTATTTCCGCGAGCGCTCCATTACGCGGTTTCTGGACGGCATCCAGGACTCGGGTCGCCGCGCCGCGGGCATCATCCAGAACATGCTGAGCTTCAGTCGCCAGAGCGGAGCCCGGCGCGCGCCCTGTGATTTGTGCGCGCTCCTGGACAGGACCGTGGAGCTGGCGTCCAGCGACTACGACCTGCGCAGGAACTACGACTTCAAGAAAGTGGATATCGTGCGCCGCTACGCCCCGGACCTGCCCAAGATTCCGGTGGAGGAGATGGAGATCGAGCAGGTGGTCCTCAACCTGCTCAAGAACGCGGCCCAGGCCATGACCGAGGGGCCGAAGGCCGACGGGCGGCCCAGGATCATCCTGCGCGCGCTGTCGGACGAGGGCGGCGTGCGTCTGGAGGTGGAGGACAACGGCCCCGGGCTGTCCGAGGAGATGCGCGCGCGCATCTTCGAACCCTTCTTCACCACCAAGGAGCCGGGCGTGGGCACGGGGCTTGGCCTGTCCGTGTCCTATTTTATCATTACCCAGCGCCACGGGGGGCGGATCTTCGCGGAACCCGCACCCGGCGGCGGGGCCCGGTTCGTGATCCGCCTGCCCCCGGACGGGGGCGAGTAGGCCGGAAGAAAACGGAAAAGGCCCCCATCCGGACGGACGGGGGCCTTTTTGTTTGTGGTTCCTCGGCCCGGGCTCAGCCCAGGAGGTCCGAGACGATTTGGCAGGCCAGGCCAACGCCGTTGGCCAGGACTTCCTCGGGGAACACGATGCCCGGGTTGTGCAGGGGCAGACCCTTCTCCTGGGATGCGCCCACGAAGATGAAGCTCCCCTTGGCGCGCTCGAAGTAGAAGGACATGTCCTCCCCGCCCATGGTGGGCTCGGGTTCCAGGACGTTCTCCTCGCCCACCACCTTCACGGCGGCGGCGCGGGCGATGGCCGTTGCCTCGGGGTCGTTGAGCACCGGAGGGCAGCCCTCCTTGAACTCCATCTCGAAGGTCGCGCCCATGGCCTCGCAGACACCGCCGATGACCGTCCGCAGGCGGTCCTCGAAGCCCATCCAGACATCCCGGTCGAAGGTCCGGGATGTGCCCGAGAGCCGGGCCTCGGACGCGATGACGTTCATGGCCGTGCCCGCCTGGAACCGGCCGATGGTCACCACCGTGGGTTCCATGGGGTTCATGTGGCGGCTGGTGATGCGCTGCAACGCGCCCACCACCTGGGTGCCCACTTCCAGGGCGTCCACGCACAGGTGGGGCATGGCCCCGTGCCCGCCGTGGCCCTTGATGGTCACGTTGAACTCGGTCATGGCGGCCATCATCCGGCCCGTCTTGATGCCCAGCGTGCCCGCGGGCAGCGTGGGCCAGACGTGCATGCCGAAGCAGTAGTCCACCTTGGGCGAGTCCATGATCCCGGATTCCACCAAGGGTTTTGCCCCGCTCGCCAGCTCCTCGGCGGGCTGGAACACCAGGCGCACGATGCCCGAGAAGGCGTCCCGCATCTCGGAGAGCACCTTGGCCGTGCCCAGCAGCATGGCCGTGTGGCAGTCGTGGCCGCAGCAATGGGCCACGCCCTCGTGGGTGGAGGCGAAGGGCAGTCCCGATTCCTCCAGGATGGGCAGGGCGTCCATGTCCGCGCGCAGCATGACCACCGGGCCGGGACGGCCCGTCTCCAGGTCGGCCACCACGCCGTGACCCGCCACGCCGGTCCTTGGCTCGTAGCCCAGGGACCGCAGTTTGTCGGCCACGTAGGCCGCGGTTTTTTCTTCCTGGAAGGACAGCTCCGGAATGCGGTGCAGGTCGCGCCGGACTCCGATGGTCCAGTCCCTGGCCGCTTCCAGGCATGCCCCTAGTTCTGGCTGCATTGGTTTGCTCCTAGAGTTCTGCGAACTTCAAAACGTGGTCCTTGTCCTGGGGCTTGGTCAGCAGGGACACGACCACCAGTAGGGCGAAGTTCAGCACCAGTCCCTGCATGCCGGGGTTGATATCCCACATCTTGGGCACCAGTCCGAAGACGATAGCATAGTTGTAGCAGACGCCCACCACAAGCCCGGTCAGCGCGCCGGCGCGGGTGGCCCGGGGCCAGAAGAAGGTGGCGAAGGCCAGGGGCAGCAGCTGCACGATGGAGCCGTAGGCGCCCAGCAGCAGCGCCACCAGGGTCTGGCCGCCGAAGATGGTCACCAGGTAGGCCACGAGCCCGAAGCCCACCACGAAGATGCGGATCCACTTGGTGGCCTCGGCCTCGCTGGAGGGCCGTCCCATGATGACCTCGATGAAGTCCTGCGAGAAGATGGAGCCCGCCGCGTGGGTGATGGTGTCCTGGGAGGACATGGCCGCGGCCAGGGCCGCCGCCAGCACCAGGCCCACGGCCAGGGGCGGGAAGTTCATGTTGGAGAACATCCAGGGCAGGATGCGGTCGGGCGCGCCCAGGACCTTGGGATCGACCTGCATGATGCCCGCGAAGCCGATGAGCAGTACCGGAATGAGCATGATGGCGAAGGTCGGGTAGTAGACGATGGTCCGCCTGAGCGTCTTGCGGGAGTCCGCGGTGTAGGCCTTCATGAACAGGTGCGGCCACATGGTGAAGCCGAGCACGGAGACCAGCACGGCCGAGGAGTAGGCCGCGAAGCTCATCTTGGTGCCCGGGCCGATGAGCAGGTGAGTGGGCTTGGCCGCGATGATGCGCTGGAACATGTCCGTGGGGCCGTCATACAGGCTGTAGCAGAAGTACAGGCCCAGCACCCAGGCCGTGATGACCATGAAGGCGCCCTGGAAGACGTTGGTCCAAGCCACGCCGCGCACGCCGCCGAAGAACACGTAGATGAGCACGATGACGTAGGCGATGAGCGCGCCCGCCCAGAAGGGGATGGTCCCGCCCGAGGCGATCTCGAACACGTAGGCGCTGCCCTTCATCTGCAGGGACACGTACTGGATGAAGGCCAGCACGGAGACCAGGGCGATGATGATGGACATGGCCTTGGACTGGAAGCGGTCGCTGAACAGCTGGGCCTGGGTCACGTAGCCGAACTTCTGCCCGGCCGCCTGGGCCTTGGGGCCCCAGACCAGCCAGGGCAGCAGGCCCGCGGCGCAGTAGCCCAGGATGTAGTAGGCTGGCGCGCCCTTGGCGTAGGCCCAGCCCGGGCCGCCCAGGTAGGCGAAGGCGCTGAAGATGGCGCCGCCCATGAGGAAGTACATGCAGATGAAGCCCAGGGAGCGGCTGGCGGAGATGTATTCCTCGGTGGAGTTGTTGCGCCCGCGCCCGGCGATTGCGCCGATGTACAGGACCAGGAGCAGATAGGCCGCGATGACCAGGAGGATGATGACGCTGTCGCTCATGGCTAGTCCTCCTTGTCGTCTTTGTGCAGCACGCGCTCCATGACGAGCAGTCCCGCGTATTCGATGATGATGACCATGACGATGAAGAACATGCCGAAGGGCAGGCCCATGACGATGGGCTCGGCGGCGTTGGCGAACAGCCAATAGAAGGCCTGGGCCAGGACCACACCGATGAAGAGGAGGGCGAACAGGATAAGAAGGTTGCGTCGTGCCGGGGGCACGGAGGATGAGAAGAACCGCAGTTTGTAGCTGTCGTCGGACATGCTGTCTCCTTGAGCGCTGGAGGTTCTGCAGATGCGGCGCCTGCGCGCCGCGGGACTGGAAATACCGCTGTCCAGAGTTCTCGCTGGCCGGGCTGCGGGTGGACAGTTTCCGCAGGACGGCCGAACCGTATGCTCAGTCGGTGCCCTCTGCCGTGCTGGCGGCGGAAGGCATCCGGCGGGTGTGAGTAGGTTTCAAATTTCTGCTGTGATGTCCGTACGTTGATTTCACAACGAGACGAGTCCTTGTCAGCAAGTATCGTGCAAGGCGCGCCCAACGTTGAAATCACTTACGATTTGTTGAATTGTGTGCTGATTCATAGCAAGGATGTCACGATAACGTCAATTGGGATTTCAAGAATGTAAAATAGCTTATAGCTGAAATGATGGCCCAGGACGGGTGCGGGACGCGCGTGGGGACAATTTGGGCAAATGCGAATCAGATTTTACTTTTTGGGAATACCCAGGTCGCTGATATCGTAAGCAAATAGTATGAATTTGAATTCCGGATTCGACCGTGTTCGTCATGGCGGGGCGAAATCGCATCGAAATGGGCCCCGAAGTTGATATGTCTGTGCGGGTGAGAGGGGGCAAAGACAAGGGCCACGCCTTCAGGCGCGGCCTTTGGTATCGACCGGGGTCGGTGGCTGGCCCCGGCCCACGCAGCCGATGCGGCAGTGGAAGGCCCCGGGGTCTTCCCTTAATCGGAAAGGGAGTTTTGCTCCCCTTTAAACCATACTTTGTTGATATAATAAAGAAATAATTTGACATTGAATTTCATATTCAATATCAATCCGCGACAGATCAAAAACGCATTGGAGCCGTTCGGCATGCCGGACGCGAAAACTGACATGGAGAGGAGCATGAAGAAGCATTGCATCGCATGGGGGCTGTTCCTGGCGCTGATATGCCTGAGCCGGCCAGCCCTTGCGCAGGGGCCGGTCATGGGAGGATCGGCGCAAGAGGCGGGTCAGGTCACGAGCCTTCCGGACACCAAGGTTCCCAAGCCCGTGGGCCCGGTGAACATGTCCACGGGCATGGTCTTCAAGCCCGGCAAGGCGGCCGTGTGCCTGAAGGCCCTGTTCATGGACAAGGACACCCTCTACGACGGGAACGACGAAAAGGAAGGCAAGTACAACGGCAAGTACGACCGCACCCAGCGCACCTACCAGGCCAGCTTCCGCTACGGCGTGGTCAAGGATTTCGACATGCGGGTCATGGTCCCCTACCGCAGCAGCTCGGTGCAGCGCCGCTCGGCCGTGGGCAAGCCCGCCGAGGCCACCAAGGAGACCACCAACATGGGCCTGGGCGACGTGGTGCTCATGGGCCGCTACGCCCTGTGGGACCAGCGCGACGGCGATCCCCTGTCCGTGGCCGTGGGCGCGGGCGTGAAGATGCCCACGGGCGATCCGGACAAGAAGAACCCCGCGCCCTTCAACAAGAGCTTCGAATACATGGGGCCCGGGTTCCAGCTGGGTACCGGGTCCTGGGACCCGAAGCTGGAGCTGGGACTGACCAGGATGATGGGCAGGCACCGCCTGGACGCCCACACCATGTACACCTTCGGCAGGGAGGGCGACCACGGCCTGCGCCTGGGGGACCAGTTCAAGTACGACCTGGGCTATTCCTTCGCCCTGACCAACCTGCTGGACCTGGAGCTGGAGCTCAATGGCGTGAACCAGAACCGCAACAAGAACGACGACCGCTACGTGGCCAATTCCGGCGGAAATATGCTGTTCCTGACCCCGGGCGTGCATTTCAAGTTCACCGAGCGGTTCAACGCGGGCTTCGCCCTGCCCATCGTGGTGTACCGCGATCTCAATGCCGATGCGCAGGAGGACCAGTACTGCGTCGGCGAGGATTATCGGCTGGTATTCAAGCTGGCCTACAAGCTGAACTAGGAGGATACGATGGTCTCTTTGCATAAAACCGCCGGACGCATGGCCCTGGCGGCATGCCTTACCGTTTTCATGGCCGCGTGCCTGGCCCTGCCGGCGCAGGCCACGCCGCCCAAGGCCCCGCAGCGGGTCGAGGCCGTGTTCCTGGGCGACCGCCTGGTGGACGTGGCCTTCAACCTGGGGTTCGTGGCCGAGGGCACGTCCCTGCGCTGCTCCCTGTGCCCCGGCCTGTGCGGCAAGATCAAGGCCGCCACGCAGGTCCTGGGCTGCCCCGGGTGCATCGTTAAGAAGCGCCCCGAGACCCTGCCCACGTTCCTCAAGGAGCGCGGCATCCGTCGGGTGATCGTGGAAAAAAGCGAGAAGTTCTGCCTCTACGTGCCCGGCGCCAATCCCATGAAGGCCGTGCCCCTGATCGAGGGCCAGGACGTGGATATCCAGTACGTGGATTTCTCCCGGGGCCTGCCCGAGGCCATCCGCCGGACGGCGGAACTCCTGGGCGTGCCCGAGAAGGGCGAGGAGCTGGCGGCCCGCTACGTCGAGAGCTTCGAGAAGGCCAAGGCCGCGGTGCCCCGGGGAGGGCTGAACAAGAAGGTGGTCATCTTGAACGGCATCCATCAGGCCGCCACGGGCAAGATATTCCTGCGCGTGGAAATGCCCGGCGGCTACGCGGACCAGTACATTCTGGGCCCCCTGGGCTGCCGCAACATCGGCGGCGCGCTGTTCGAGGGCAAGCCCACGGTGAGCCGGGGCCATTGCATGATCCGCAGCCTGAAAGGGCTGCTCCGGACCAGGCCCGACGCCATCGTCATGACCGGCGACAGCGCGGGCGTGCAAAAGGCCCTGGCCGGGGCCCTGGCCGAGAATCCGGAGCTGGCCGAGGTCCCGGCCCTGCGCACGCTGGCTCTGTTCAGCCTGCCCGGGTACGTCGACTCCGCGGTCGTCGAATACCCCGAGACCTTCATGCGTTGGCAAAGCGCGCTTTCCGGCCTCTAGGTCCTCGGGAGAATCGAAAGAAAACGGGCCGTCTCCTGTGCGGGGGCGGCCCGTGGCGTTCGGGGATGACCGCTCAGCCCTGGTCCACGCAGCCGATGCAGCAGAGGAAGGTCCCGGGCTCGGTGTCGCTGGCGTTGCGCATGCCGTGGGGCTCCATGCACGGGGAGTACACGTAGTCCCCGGGGCCGCAGATGCGGGATTCCAGAACCTTGTCGGTCTCGGGGTCGTAGACGAAGCACTCGAAGCTCCCGCTTTCGATGTACATGGTCTGCAGATAGGCGTGGTGGTGCATGGGGATCACGCCCCCGGGCTCCACGGTGAAGTGCCTCAGGCCGTATTCCGGGTTGCCGGCGTCGTCGGCGCCGGCCTTGGACAGCCAGCGGATGGTCACGCCCGTGGCCGGAAGTATTTCGCCCTTGTAGGGCGCGCCCTTCACGGCGGCGCCGGGGATGTCCTGGGCTTTTCCTGCGTGCATCGTCGTCTCCTGTGTGTGGTGGTGGGGCCTGCGCGGCAGGCGGGTATGGCCCCGGCTCAGCGGGGCGCCTCGGCGTAGCCGATGGAACTCACGAAAATCCCGGGCTCGTCGCCCGCGTTGCGGATGGCGTGGGGCTCCATGCTCGGGTTGTAGATGTATTCCCCGGGGCCGCAGACCCGGCGGTCCACGACCTCGTCGGTGTCGGGATCATAGGACAGGAACTCCAGGGAGCCGCTGAGCATGAAGATGGTCTGCAGATAGGCGTGGCTGTGGATGGGGATCACGCCCCCGGGTTCCACGGTGATCTGGCGCAGGGCGTATTGCAGGTTGCCCCGGGCGTCCAGGGGCGCGTCCGAGAGCAGGCGGCTGGTGACGCCCACGGTCTCGTGGCGCTGGCCCTTGTAGGTGGAGCCCGTGACGGGCTTGGCTTCAACGAGGTCGGTTCGGCCGGTGATCATGATGTGTTCGCTCCTTGTGGTGTTGGAGCGCCAGCATAGATCAGGCGCGGCCGGGGCTCAAGGCTTTGCCGGGGCGGCGGGTTTTTCCAGGAGCACGAAGTCCTGGAGTTCGTCGCCCGGGCGGCCGCACCAGTCGCCGCGCAGGACGTCGGCGACGGCCAGGCCGTTTTTCTCGAACATGTGGCGCACCAGGGTTTCCTCGTAGCCCACGCAGTCCATGGGGTCCGCGGGATTTTCCGTGTAGAACAGGCCGAATTTCTTGAACTTGGGTCCCTGTCCGGTCCGCTTTTGCAGGGCCCGGCTCTCGTCGTTCAGGAGGAAGAAGGTGATGACCGCGCCTCCCCCGGGCCTGAGCACCCGGGCGATTTCCCCGGTGTAGTGCATCATGTCGTCGGGGTACATGTGCGTGAACACGGACTTCAGGACCACGAGGTCGAAATACCCGTCCTCGAAGGGGAACACGTATTCCCGGGCCTTGGTCTTGGCGAAGGGGTTGTAGAGGTTGTTGTACACGTCGCTGACGCTGAAATGGAAGTGCGGGTAGCGCGGGGCGATCCGCTCGTTGCACCATTCGATGCCGAAGGGGAAGGTGTCGAAGCCGTGGTATTCGCCGGGCGGCACGAGATGGTCCGTGAGCCCCACGGCCACGCGCCCGGCCCCGCAGCCCACGTCCAAGACCTTGTGCTCGGGCCTGAGGCCGAATTTCTCCTTGAACAGGGCGCACATCCTGTCGCCCACGGCCAGATAGTCCCCGGCCCCGAACTGGATGTTCAGCTCCGGCGGCGGGACCATGGCCTGTCTGTCGCTGTGCATGCAATCTCCCTGGCGGCAAAAAATGGTCATATCCCTGGAAGCTAGCAACAACCGTTCCCCGCCGGACGCGAAAAGGCCCCGGCGCGGGGCCATGGCCTGGGACTTCGGCCGTACACAGCGCTGGCGGGTGCTTGGGGCGCCGTCTCAGGCTGTTCAGAAATGTGCGATTGCAAGGCGCAAGGAAAATGCAAGACCGACGCGTATTCTCATACGCGAGGTTTTGCATTTTTCGCAGCAACGCAGCAAGCGTGCGTTTATGGACAGTCTGAGGAACGCACGAAGCGCACCATGCTCCTGTCGCGGTCGGCGGTCAGGTCCACGAAGTGGGTGGAGCAGGAGATGCACGGGTCGTAGGCGCGCACCAGCATGCTGGTTTTGAGTTCGATGGTCGCCTCGTCGTCCCCGGCCAGCTTGGGCACCAGGGCCTCCAGGTCCATCTGGATGTTGGCGTGGTTCTGGTTGGTGGGGATGACGCAGTCCGCGTGCAGCATGCGCCCGCGCTCGTCGTATTCGTAGCTGTGGAAGAGGATGCCCCGGGGCACCTCCACCGCGCCCACGCCCCGGCCCGCGCGCGGGGCGATCTGCGGCGCGGGTTCGGCCTTGACCCCGGCGGCGAGCAGGGCGTCCAGCAGATGGATGGAATCCTCCACGGAATGGGCGCACTCCACGAGCTGGGCGTAGCTGTTCATGTAGGGGTTGTGGCAGGGCGCCTTGAGCCCCAACTTGCGGGCGAAGGCCCGGGCCAGGGGGGTGAGGCGCTCGTGGTTCTGGTTGAAGCGCGCCAGCGCCCCGACCATGATGGAGCCGACCTTGTTCCTGGTCCACTTGGCCGTGGACTGGGGCACGGAGTACTCATTGGTGATGTCGCGGTAGTAGAGGCCCGGCCGGGTCTGGTCCAGGCTGGTGCCCACCTCGCCCCAGTACATGGCGTACTCCGCCGGGGAGTCCAGGGCCATGTATTCGGTTTCGCGCTTGAAGTCCGGAACGGCCCCGCGCACGGCCGCGAACAGGTCCGAGGCCGCCTCCAGCCCGGGGATGGAGTCCTCCAGGAGCTTTTTCAGGGCCAGGAGCTCCTCGCGGGTGGGGATCTTGGTGAACCCGCCGGGGACCAGACGCTGGGGGTGCGTGGTGCGCCCGGTGACCGCGCGGCTGAATTCGTTGGCCATCTTGTGCAGGGCGATGAGGTTCAGGAGCTCGGCCTTGTGGGTCTGGGCCAGGGGCACCACCGAGCCCACGCCCATGAGGTCCGGCAGCACCAGATAGGCCACGTGCAGCAGGTGGCTCTGCAGGTTCTCGGCGTGCAGGGCCAGCTTGCGCAGCCTGAGCGTCTGGTCCGTGACCACGATGCCCATGGCGTCCTCGGTGGCCTGGATGGAGCACAGCTGGTGGCCGATGGAGCAGATGCCGCAGATGCGCGAGACGATCTGGTGGATCTGGCGGTAGCTCTTGCCCAGGATCATGGCCTCGAAGAAGCGCGGGGCCTCGGGCACCTCCCAGCGGCAGGCCTTGACCTTGCCCGCCTTGTCCAGCTCCACGATGATGTTGCCGTGGCCCTCCACGCGGGTCAGGTGGTGGACCTCGACCTTTTTGGGCGCTCCGGCCTTCTGGTCCGGGGTCTTGCTCGGATCCTTTTTGGTCTTGGCCGTTTTGGCGGCGATATTGGCGCTCATATGGCTGTGTCCCTCGGGCTGCGGCCGCCTCGATGCGGGGCCGCTGGTTTCAGGCTTGGAACAAGGGATATGCATGTTTGCAACGAATCGGTCCGTTTATGCGTATGCGCATACCCCGAGGCTCCTGTTCCGGGGCTTTCCGGGCCCCGGAGCCCTGTGCCGGAAATTTATTTCGGGGCGTCCTACAGGGGCGCGTTGGTGTACCCCAGATACATGCGCATCAGATCCTGGACCTGCAGGCGCGAGAACCCGGCGCGGTCCTCCATGACGTAGCGGGCCGCGTCCAGGTTGGCCCCCGGTACCAGGCCCCGGCAGCCCCAGCAGTGCGCGCCCTCGGACACGCAGGCCGCGCCGCAGCCCCCGCGCGTGATGATGCCCAGGCAGATGCCCCCCTGCTCGTAGCGGCAAACGTTGCCCGCGGCCTTGCACTCCACGCACACGGGGTATTCGGGCAGGGTGGGCGGCTTGCCCAGGAGCAGCTCCTTGGTCACGCGCAGGAATTCGTCGCCGTCGATGGGGCAGCCCGGGATCTCCGCGTCCACATGCACCACGGCCTTGGCCGGGCGCGCGGCGTAGGTGGGGTAGGCCCGGGCCATGTCCCCGTAGACCAGCTCCCGGTACTGCATCTCGTCCATGAAGTTTTTCATGCAGTTGACCCCGCCGATGGCCGCGCACGCGCCCAGCGCGATGACCAGGGAGGCTTTCTCGCGGATCTCCTTCAGGCGCGCCTCGTCCTCGGGCCGGGTGATGGAGCCCTCCACGAAGGCGATGTCGTAGTCGTCGGACTGCTCGGTCATGACCTCGCGGAAATTCACCAGCTCCACGTGCTCCAGGAGCGCCAGGAGCTTCTCCTCCAGGTTGGCCACCTGCAGTTGGTCCCCCTCGCATCCGGCGAAGTCGAAGAACGCCAATTTCGGTTTGCGGGCCATGGTTCCTCCCCTCGGCTAGAGGGCTTCCTTCAGGGGTTCGATGTCCGTGTAGCGGAACACCGGGCCGTCCATGCAGGCGTTGATGCCGTTGATCTGGCAGTGCCCGCATTTGCCCAGGCCGCATTTCATCTTGCGCTCCAGGGAGACGTAGATGCGGTCCGGGGAGATGCACTGGTCCGAGACGCAGGAGCCGATGACGAACTTGTACATCACCGGCGGGCCGACCATGGCCACGTAGGTGTTCTCCACGTCCAGGCTGACCTTGGGGAGCAGTGTGGTGATGACCCCGGTGTCGCCCCGCCAGGACTCGTCGCCCTGGTCCACGGTCTCCAGAATCTCCACGTCCTTGCGCGTGGAAAGCTCTTCCATCTCGCTGGTGAAGATGCGCTCGGCGGGCGAGCGCGTGCCCACCAGGACCACGATCCTGCCGAACTCGTCGCGGTGCTTGAGCTGGTAGCGCAGCAGGCTGCGGAGCGGGATGTAGCCCAGGCCCCCGGCGATGAACAGGGTGTCCTTGCCCACCAGCTCCTGCACCGGGAAGCTGGTGCCGAAGGGGCCTCGGATGCCGACCTTGGCCCCCAGATCCATGTTGTGCAGGGCCATGGTCACGGAGCCGATGCGCCGCACCGCGATCTCGAAGGTGTTGGTGCCGGCCTTGGGCCGGGAGCTGATGGAGAACGGGGCCTCGCCCACGCCATAGCAGGAGACCTGGATGAACTGCCCGGGCTTGTGGGCCAGGGGGCGGCCGTTGTCCTGGCTGAACTCGAACAGGGTCACGAAGTCCGACAGGCGCTCCTTGCGCACCAGGGTGGCCGGGCGCGGGGCGTAGGGAGTGAATTCCGTGAGCGGGGTCATCGGGCGGCCTCCTCCCAAAGTTGGTTGTACACGGCCAGGGGATTGGCCACGCGCGCGGTGCAGGCCTTGACGCAACGGCCGCAGCCCACGCAGCCTAGTTCGCCCAGCTGGTCGTAGACGTATTTGCCCTTGCGGAAATAGCGGTGGCGGTAGCGCTCCATGGCCCGGCCCCGGAAGTTGTGGCCTCCGGCCACCTCGGCGAAGGGCCGCAGCATGCAGGCGTCCCATTCGCGCCAGCGGCGGCCCTTGGTCAGGGTCTCGTCCAGCTCTTCCTTGATGTCGAAGCAGTAGCAGGTGGGACAGACCAGGTTGCAGGAGCCGCAGGCCAGGCACATGGTGGCGCGCTCCCGCCACAGGGGCGAATCCCAGGACTTGGCCAGCAGCGCGGGCAGCTCCTGCCAGGGGAAGGCCAGCTCGCCCAGCCCCGGGGAGGTGCGGATGCGCTCGCGCACGCGGCGCGCGGCGTCGTACTGCGGGGCCGAGGCCGCGGCCAGCTCCCCGGCGGCCATGAGCAGGTCCTCGCCCTTTTTGGTGCCCACCTCCGCGAAGAAGGTGGCCGGGCCGATGCGCGTCCAGAACAGGTCGTAGCCGATGTCCGCGCGGCCGCCGCCCATGCTGGGCCAGAAGGCCTCCTTGGCCACGCGCATGGGCTCCATGGCGAAGATGATGGTGTTTTCCCGGCGCTTCAAATAGTTGCGGTCCGGGCTCCCGGCCTCCATCAGCTGGTCCATCTGGGCGATGGCGTTCAGGTCGTAGGGGTGGACCCCGAAGAGCAGCTGCCTGGGCGCCTCGAACACGCCCTGGGCCGAGTAGTCCCGGGTGTCGAAGGTCACGAGGTTCTCTTTGGGCGGCAGGAGGTGGCGCTTGAGCGGGTTCACCGTGAGGTCGTAGTCCCAGGCGACCACCGTGTCCGGCGACCAGGGACGGAAATCGTAGACGCCCCCGCCGATGTCCGTGGGCACATGCACGGCGTAGCGGCGGCTCCAGAGCTGGAACAGCCCGGGCAACTGCTCCTGGTAGACGATGTAAGCAGCCATGGCACCTCCCGTCGCCATCCCCGGCGGGAAGGCGAACGGCCGCAGGAAACCGTACGGCGCCCGTTCCCGCGGGGGAAGGAAAACGCTAGAAACATCGAGAAGATGTCGTATGGGGGGACCCTGAAACAAGGGTCAGGCCTTTGCAGCTATACCACCAGAGGCGCTTTTGCAACACCACCTGGGGCAATTTTGCGACTGCTAAGGACGGAAGCGATGCTTTGGAAGGGGGAAAATCTGATGATACGGTAAGACGGTGGAGGGGTTTTTACGAAACGCGCGAAAGATGGCCTAGCGTAATTACGAATGGGTAAAGTTGCACAATGTGCAGAAAGAGCCCCGGGCGGGGCCCGGCGCCGTTAGGCGCCGAGCACCCCCGAGTGCCGCATGCGGGCGATTTCAGCGCAGACCGCCTTGGAGCGCTCTTGGGACCCGAGCTTGGTCAGCTCGGAGGGAGGGATTTCCCCGCAGGACGAAACCTTTAACCGGCGCATCTTCTTGCGGCGGATGGTCACTTCCTTGCCTTGGAACACGGCCCGGGTGGGTTCCACCCAGGAGCAGATCAGGTGCTTGCGATCCTTTCTGAGTTCGATGGTCATGTTTGAGGTTCTCCTTGGTTACAGTACGCACCTGGCAATGACACATTAATAGCAATAAGCATGCCCGTGCGCATCTGTTCACAAGGTTTTTTGTGTCGGTTCGTCGGTCGGCGGCGGCCCGGCGGGTGGCCGGGTGGCCGCTGCCGGCCGGTCCCGGCCGCCCAGCCAGGATGAAATCCTGCTTCTCGAATCGAGAAAAGCCCGTACCACGTCCGGGTCGTAGCGCTTTCCGCCGTTGCGGACGAGCTCGGCGCAGGCCTCCTCGAAGCCCAGGGGGGCCTTGTATGGGCGGGGCTGGATCATGGCCGAAAAACTGTCCGCCACGGCGATGATGCGCGCGCCCGCGGGGATGGCCCGCCCGGCCAGCCCGTGGGGGTAGCCCGCGCCGTCGTAGCTCTCGTGGTGGTGCAGAACCACGTCCGCAATGCCCCCGGGTCCACCTAGAGCCTTGACTGGCTTGAGGATTTCCGCGCCGATGACCGGGTGGGTCTTGATGATCTCCCATTCCTCGGCGGTCAGGGGGCTGGGTTTCTTGAGCACGCAATCTGGGATTCCGATCTTGCCAATATCGTGCAAGTGTCCGGCAATATGAATGGCCTCGGCTTTGCGCGGAGAAAAGCCCAGGCGCAGCGCCAGGATTTCGCTGATGACCGCGACCTCTTCGGAATGTTCGCAGGTGCAGGTGTCCTTTGCGTCCACGGCGTTGCCCAGGGATTCCGCCAGCTGGTGGATTGTCGGAGCGAGATTTTCGCCGGATAAGGTTTCCTGGAGCGAGAGGGGTGCGGCGCCGAGCTTGGGAGCGGATGAGTGTGCCATGTTACGTGTCTTTCGGCATCTGGCCGGTGTTTCCTGGGACAAGCGTAATTTATTGATACTGAGTTTCATTGTCAACAAATATCCGCAATGTCGCCTTTGCAGGTGCGTAAAGGAACCATTGCGCCAGCAGGGCGGTGACGAAAAACCCCGCCGCCCGTGGGTGCGGACGGTTGGACAAAGGGCGGGCGGGGCTGTAAGCCTGCGGCATGGCGCACAACAAGGGGGCAGGCATGGCCAAGGTCTATTTCATCGGCGCGGGCCCGGGAGACCCGGAACTGATCACCGTCAAGGGGCGGCGGCTCATAGCCGAGGCGGGTCTCGTGCTCTACGCCGGGTCCCTGGTGCCCCGGGACGTGGTGGCCTGCGCCCGGACCGACGCGCGGGTCCTGGACTCCGCACCCATGACCCTGGAGGAGACCCACGCACTGCTTGTGGAGGCCGTGGCGGTCGGGAAGTGCGCCGCGCGCGTGCATACCGGCGATCCCTCGCTGTTCGGGGCCCTGCGCGAGCAGATAGCCCTCCTGGACAGGGACGGCGTGCCCTGGGAGGTGGTGCCGGGAGTCACCGCCGCCTTCGCCGCCGCAGCGGGCCTGGGGGTTTCCTTCACCGTGCCCGGCCGGACCCAGTCCCTCGTGTTCACCAGGGCGCCGGGGCGCACGCCCGTTCCCGGGGACGAATCCCTGGCCGCCTTCGCGGCCCATGGCTGCTCCCTGGCCGTGTACCTGTCCACCGGCCTGGCCGGGGACGTGCAGGACGGCCTCCTGGCCGGGGGCATGGATATAACGACGCCCGTGGTGGCCGCGCACAGGGCGGGCTGGCCAGATGGGCAGAGCGTGCGCACCACCCTGGGTGAGCTGGCCGCGACGGTGGCGGCCCAGGGCTGGAAAGGGCAGACCGTGTTCCTCGTGCTGCCGGGCGAACCGGGGGGCGAGGCCGCTTCATTGCTCTATGATCCAGCCTTTGCACACGGTTATCGGGACGCCGAATCCTGATGTCCGATTTTTCGGACTTTTCTTCTTTCCATTCAAATCCACAGGCCGTATCCTTAGGCTTGGCACCGTATTTCGCGCGGCGCCATGGGGATGGAACGGTTCTTGATTGTTCCGGGCATCCCATACGCCCCGGGCCGCCCGAGGGCCCGAGGAGAGATGCATGCATCCTACGCATTACAGGTTTCGGATCGGACGCGGGCTCGTCGTCCTGGCCGTCTGCCTCGCCGCGCTGCTGGCGCTCGCGCCGGCGGCGTTCGCCATGGGCGCGGACAAGGACGAGGACAGCGAGCGGGCCGCGCCCGGCCTGGTGCGGGCGAACATCCTGTACCTGAATTCCTACCACGACGGCTATTCCTGGTCCGACGAGATTCTAGACGGCCTGCGCAGGGGCCTGCGCGGCAACCCCGGGGTGGAGCTGCAGGTGGAGTACATGGACCTCAAGCGCTACCCGCGCGCCCAGACCATGCCGCTGTTGGTGGACCTCTACAAACAGAAGTTCCAGGACAAGCGCTTCGACCTCGTGGTGGTCTCGGACAACATCGCCTTCGAGTTCTGGCAGAAATACGGCCAGACGCTGTTCCCGGGCCTGCCCATGGTCTTCTGCGGGGTCAACGACATGCAGCGCGTGGACTTCGCGGGCCAGAAGAACCTCACCGGAGTAATCGAGAACTTCGACGCCGAGTCCACCCTGAACGTGGCCCTGTACCTGCACCCCGGGAAGACCCGGCTGGTGATCATCGGCGACTCCTCGGTCACGGGCCGGGCCATCATGAACCAGGTCCTGTCCGTGCGCGACCGCTTCGCCGGGCACCTGGAGTTCGTGCCCTGGACCAAGTTCAGCCTGCAGGAGCTCAGGGCCATGGTGGCCCGCGCGGGGCGGGACACCATGTTCTACTTCATCCCCTTCTACACGGCCCTGGAAGGGCGGTTCTATTCGGCCCAGGAACTCCTGGAGATCGTGCACCAGAGCACCGACGCCCCCATCTACACCAACTGGGAGTTCCTGCTGGGGCACGGGGCCATGGGCGGCAAGATGCTCTCGGGCCGCAGGCACGGCAGGCTGGCCGCGGAGTTCGCCCTGCGCATCCTGGGCGGTGAAAAGGCCGAGGACATCCCCATCAGGGACGTGGCCGACTCCCAGTTCGAGTTCGACTACAAGGTCCTCATGCAGCACGGCATCAAGCTCAAGTCCCTGCCCCCGGGCAGCAAGCTGATCAACGAGCCCAAGGCCTTCTACGAACTGGACAAGCAGGTCTTCTGGACCATCATCGTCAGCTTCGCCCTGCTGCTCATGACCACGGTGCTCTTGGTGCGCAACATCATCCGCCGCCGGGCCGTGGAGCGCCGCATCCAGGACCAGCTGTCCTTCCAGGAAATCCTCATGGACACCATCCCGCAGCTCATCTGCTGGAAGGACCACAAGAACAGGTTCC
Organism: Desulfocurvus sp. DL1XJH-121; assembly: GCF_054819825.1. Lineage (NCBI taxonomy): Bacteria > Pseudomonadati > Thermodesulfobacteriota > Desulfovibrionia > Desulfovibrionales > Desulfovibrionaceae > Desulfocurvus > Desulfocurvus sp. DL1XJH-121. The sequence goes on along the minus strand of NZ_JBTVWW010000015.1, from coordinate 52,527 downwards.
TGGGCGCCAACAGGTATTTCCTGCGCTTTTTCGGCGTGACCGATCCCGAGGGCCTGGACAGGCTGGAGGGCGAGGTGGCCGAGAACTATCAGGTCTATTCCGAGTGGGCCAACCGCCTGAACAAGCAGGTCATGCTCTCGGAAAAGGCCATGCCGGGCATCAAGCGCACCATCCCCAACGTCCACGGCGAGGTCCGGCAGTTGGAGATCAAGAAGGTCCCCCTGCAGGACAAGCGCGGCCGGGTGGTGGGCACCCTGACCACGGCCGAGGACGTGACCCGCTCCGTGAACCTGGAGAAGCAGCTCCTGCAATCCCAGAAGATGGAGGCCATCGGCAACCTGGCCGGAGGCATCGCCCATGATTTCAACAACATCCTCACGTCCATCATCAACTCCATCGAGTTGGCCCTGATGGACGTGGACACAAGCTCGCCCACGGGCAAGGACCTGGGGCGCGCGCTCAAGGCCTCCCAGCGGGGCAGCGCCTTGGTCAAGCAGATCCTGACCTTTTCCCGGCCTTCCAAGGAGGGCGTGGTGCCCACGCGCATCCAGGACGTGGTGCGCGAGGCCCTGGGGTTGCTGCGGGCCTCCCTGCCCAGGGCCATCACGGTCAAGGACCACGTCACCAGGGGCCTGCCCCTGTGCATGGCCGACCCCAACCAGATCAACCAGATCGTGATGAACCTGTGCACCAATTCCTTCCACGCCCTGCGCGATACCGGGGGCACCATCACCATCTTCCTGGGCGAGGAGTTCCTGGACGGCGAGGCCGCCGAGCTGCGCCGCGTGGCCCCGGGCCGCTACGCCAAGCTGGTGGTGGCCGACGACGGCCCGGGCATCCCCCAGGATATCATGGACAAGATCTTCGACCCCTTCTTCACCACCAAGGGCAAGGCCGAGGGCACGGGCCTGGGCCTGGCCGTGGTCCTGGGCATCGTGCGTGGCCACCAGGGGGCCATCGAGGTGGAGAGCCGCCCGGGCTACACCGCCTTCACCGTGCTCATCCCCGAGCACGCGGGCGAGTACGAGGCCCGTTCCGAGGTCGGGTCGGATCTGGTCCAGGGCTCGGGGCACCTGCTCTTCGTGGAGGACGACGAGGACCAGTTGGAGGCCGTGCCCCGCGTGCTGGAGAGCCTGGGTTACACCGTGACCCCGGCGCCCAACGCGGCCGCGGCCCTGTCCATTGTGGACAGCGACCCCGACGGCTTCGATCTGGTGATCACGGACTTCGACATGCCCGTGATGAACGGGCTGGAGCTGGCCCGGGCCCTGGGCAAGGAGATGCCCGGCGTGCCCGTGGTCATCGTCACGGGCCGCGAGCGGGCCGTGGAGCATGCGGGCGCCATGGACAACGTGAGCCGCATCGTGCTCAAGCCCTACGACAGGACCACCATAGGCATGGCCATCCGGGAGGTGTTGACGAGCGATGAGCGATCAAACTGAAACCTTCGGGCGCATTCTGGTCATCGACGACGACCCCGAAGTCTGCGAAACCATGCGCAGCCTGCTGGGCAGGATGCTTCTGGAGAGCGAGACGGCCGGGTCCCTGGGCGAGGGACTGCGGGTGCTGGCCGAGGGCCAGTTCGACCTGGTCTTCCTGGACGTGCGCCTGCCCGACGGCAATGGCCTGGACGCCCTGCCGGACATCAAAGCCATGCCCGGGGCCCCGGAGGTCATCATCCTCACGGGCCAGGGCGACCCCGACGGCGCGGAGCTGGCCATCCAGGGCGGGGTCTGGGACTACCTGGTCAAGCCCTCGCCCATCAAGCAGACCATGCTCAGCGTGCAGCGGGCGCTCAAGTACCGCCTGGAGAAGCAGGGCTCGTCGCCCGTGGCCCTGAACGTCAGCGACCTCGTGGGCCGCAGCCGGGAGATGCGCCAGGTCTACGACTTCATCGCCCAGGCCGCGCGCAGCCACGCCGGGGCGCTCATTAACGGAGAGACCGGCACGGGCAAGGAGCTCACCGCGCGCATCATCCACGACAACAGCCCGCGCGCCGTGCACCGCTTCATGGTGGTGGACTGCGCGTCCTTCACCGAGACCCTGGTGGAATCCACCCTGTTCGGCCATCGCCGGGGGGCCTTTACGGGCGCGGAAAAGGACCGTACCGGCCTGGTCAAGCTGGCCGACGGGGGCACCCTGTTCCTGGACGAGGTCGGGGAGATGCCCCTGGCCGTGCAGAAGTCCTTTTTGCGCGTGCTGCAGGAAAAGCGCTTCCGCCCCGTGGGCGAGACCCGCGAGGAGAAGAGCGACTTCCGGATCATCGCGGCCACCAACCGCAACCTTGAGGACGAGGTGCGCAAGGGCAATTTCCGCGAGGATCTGCTCTTCCGCCTGAAGACCATGAGCATCACCCTGCCGCCCCTGCGCTGCCGCAAGGACGATATCCGGCACCTGGCCGTGTATCACGTGGGCAAGCTCTGCGAGCGCTACGAGATGCCCGAAAAGGGCTTTGGCTCGGACTTCTTCGACGTCCTGGACAGCTACGACTGGCCGGGCAACGTGCGCGAGTTGTTCAACGTGCTGGAGCGGGCCTTCGTGGCTGCGGGCCGGGAGAGGACCCTCTACGCCATGCACCTGCCCAACGAGGTGCGCATCAGCGTGGCCAAGGCCAGCCTGGGCGGCAAGGCCGCCCCGTGCGAACCGTCCTCCCGGGCGGAAGGGGAGGGCGGTGCGGAGCCCGTGGCCAGCCCCCCGGCCATGGACACCGTGGACGCGCTCCTGGCCAGGTCCACGCCCACCCTCAAGGAATTCAAGTCCATGATGGAAGGGCGTTACCTTGAGCAGTTGATCACCATGTATGAAGGGGACTTGAAGTCCATACTGGAAGTTTCCGGCCTGTCGCGGTCGCATTTCTACGCTTTGCTCAAAAAGAATGACATTCAACTCAAGCAGGAATAAATAACATGAAGAGACCCAGGTCCAGTCTGGTTTTCCGGACAGGACCGTGGATTCGAAAAGCAGAAGATTGCGGCTGTCGCCCTGGTGGAAAGTCTTTTTTTGCGTTTCACCCCTTGGAATGCGCCTTTCACCGAATGAACGCTTGCGACGGGGCGTCGGCGCTGGTTTCATGCCGGGGCCGGGGCTTCTTTTGTCCGATTTGCCGGACGGAATGGGTTGCGAGTGATATATGAATGGGGTACTGGTTGCGCGTTCAAACGGTCGCCACGGCGGGCCCTTGTGAATCTGAGGATGGCACGGATTTTGTTTGTAAACCCCCGATAATGGGGCCGCCGGAGCGAACCGGTATGCATGTCCGGTGACGACAATTCGTCATGTCAATAAAAGGAGAAGTCAGGTATGTCCAAGAAAATGAAGACGATGGATGGTAACACAGCCACGACGCATATTGCCTACGCAATGTCGGACTGTGCCGCGATCTATCCCATCACCCCCTCTTCAACCATGGGCGAGGTGGCCGACGAGTGGGCCGCCCAGGGCCGCGAGAACATCTTCGGCCAGAAACTGTTCATCCGCCAGATGCAGTCCGAGGCCGGCGCGGCCGGCGCGGTGCACGGCTCCCTGTCCGCGGGCGCGCTGACCAGCACGTTCACCGCGTCCCAGGGGCTGCTGCTGATGATCCCCAACATGTACAAGATTTCCGGTGAGCTGCTGCCGGGCGTGTTCCATGTGTCCGCCCGCGCCATCGCGGCCCACGCCCTGTCCATCTTCGGCGACCACCAGGACGTCATGGCCTGCCGCCAGACCGGTTTCGCCATGCTGGTGTCCAACTCCGTGCAGGAAGCCATGGACATGGCCCTGGTGGCCCATCTGTCCGCCATCGAGTCCAGCGTGCCCTTCATGCACTTCTTCGACGGCTTCCGGACCTCCCACGAGATCCAGAAGATCGAGGTCATCGACTACGAGGACATCAAGAAGATCGTGAACTGGGAGGCCATCGAGGAGTTCCGCGCCCGCGGCGCCAACCCCGAGCGCCCCGAGATCCGCGGCACCGCCCAGAACCCCGACATCTACTACCAGGGCCGCGAGGCCGCCAACCCCTTCTACAATGACGTCCCGGCCATCGTCGTGGATAGCATGAAGAAGGTCGAGTCCATCACCGGCCGCAGGTACCGCCTGTTCGACTACGTGGGCCATCCCGAGGCCGAGCGCGTGATCATCGCCATGGGCTCCGGCTGCGAGACCATCGAGGAAGTGGTCAACCATCTGGTGGCCGGCGGCGAGCGCGTGGGCCTGGTCAAGGTCCGCCTGTTCCGCCCCTGGTCCTCCGAGGCGCTCCTCTCCGTGCTGCCCGCCACCGCGAGCACCATCACGGTCCTGGACCGCACCAAGGAGCCCGGCGCCCTGGGCGATCCCCTGTACCAGGACGTGTGCACCGCCTTCATGGAAAAGGCCGAGATTCCGACCCTGGTGGCCGGCCGCTACGGCCTGGGCTCCAAGGAGTTCCGCCCCGCCATGGTCAAGGCCGTGTTCGACAACATGAAGGTCTCCCAGCCCAAGAACAAGTTCAACGTGGGCATCGAGGACGACGTGACCAACACCTCCCTGGAGATCGGCGAGGTTCTGGACACCACTCCCGAGGGCACCGTGCAGTGCAAGTTCTGGGGCCTGGGCTCCGACGGCACCGTGGGCGCCAACAAGAGCGCCATCAAGATCATCGGTGACAACACCGAGATGTACGCGCAGGGCTACTTCGCCTACGACTCCAAGAAGTCCGGCGGCATCACCGTGTCCCACCTGCGCTTCGGCCACAAGCCCATCCAGTCCACCTACCTGGTGAACCAGGCCGACTACGTGGCCTGCCACAACCCGGCCTACGTGCACGAGTACGACCTCTTGGACGGCATCCGCAAGGGCGGCACCTTCGTGCTCAACTGCCCCTGGACCGGCGAGGAACTCGACGAGCATCTGCCCGCTTCCATGAAGCGCAAGATCGCCGCCAAGGGACTGAAGTTCTACACCATCGACGCCGTGAAGATCGCCGGCGAGGCGGGTCTCGGCGGGCGCATCAACATGGTCATGCAGACCGCCTTCTTCAAGCTTGCCAAGGTCATTCCCTTTGAGCAGGCCGTGAAGCTCTTGAAGGACGCCATCGTGGCCTCCTACGGCAAGAAGGGCGAGAAGATCGTGAACATGAACCACGCCGCCGTGGATAACTCCGCCGCCGCCCTGGTGGAGGTCAAGATCCCCGCCGCCTGGAGCGAGGCCGCCTGCGACGCCGACGGCGCGACGGGCGACCCGGCCTTCATCAAGGACGTGGTCCGTCCCATTCTGGCCCAGAAGGGCGACGAGCTGCCCGTGTCCGCCTTCAGCGCCGACGGCATCTTCCCGGTGGGCACCTCCGCCTTCGAGAAGCGTGGCGTGGCCATCAACGTGCCCGAGTGGATTCCCGAGAACTGCATCCAGTGCAACCAGTGCTCCTTCGTCTGCCCCCACGCGGCCATCCGCCCGGTGGTGGCCACGGCCGAGGAGCTCGAGGGCGCTCCCGAGACCTTCAAGACCGTGGACGTGAAGGGCGCCAAGGAACTCAAGGACATGAAGTACCGCATGCAGGTCTACGCCCAGGATTGCCTGGGTTGCGGCAACTGCGCGGACATCTGCCCCGCCAAGGAGAAGGCCCTGGTCATGAAGCCCCTGGCTTCCCAGCTGGACGCCGAGGTGGCCAACCTGGCCTTTGCCGAGGCTTCCATCGCCGACAAGTCCGACCTGCTGGAGAAGCGCGACAACGTGAAGAACTCCCAGTTCTTCCAGCCGCTCATGGAGTTCTCCGGCGCCTGCGCGGGCTGCGGCGAAACCCCCTACGTGAAGGTCCTGACCCAGCTGTTCGGCGAGCGCATGGTCATCGCCAACGCCACGGGCTGCTCCTCCATCTGGGGCGCTTCCGCTCCCTCGTTCCCCTACACGGTGAACAAGAACGGCCACGGCCCGACCTGGGGCAACTCCCTGTTCGAGGACGCCGCCGAGTACGGCTTCGGCCTGTTCCTGGGCCTGTCCCAGCGCCGCAACAAGCTGGCCGACCTGCTGACCAAGGCTCTTGAGGCCGACCTGCCCGCCGAGTTCAAGGACGCGGCCAAGGGCTGGCTGGAGACCAGGGAAGACGCCGACGAGTCCAAGGCCTACGGCGACAAGATCCGCTCCCTGCTCTGCGAGGTGGCTCCCACCCCGCTCACCGACGAGATCTTCGGCATGGAGGACCTGCTGACCAAGAAGTCCTTCTGGATCTTCGGCGGCGACGGCTGGGCCTACGACATCGGCTACGGCGGCGTGGACCACGTCCTGGCCTCCGGCGAGGACATCAACATCCTGGTCATGGACACCGAGGTGTACTCCAACACCGGCGGCCAGTCCTCCAAGGCCACCCCGCTGGGCTCCATCGCCAAGTTTGCCGCCTCCGGCAAGAAGACTGGCAAGAAGGACCTCGGCGCCATGGCCATGACCTACGGATACGTATATGTGGCCTCCGTGGCCATGGGCGCGAACAAGCAGCAGATGCTCAAGGCCTTCAAGGAGGCCGAGGCCTACAAGGGGCCCTCGCTGATCATCTGCTACGCCCCCTGCATCAACCAGGGCATCCGCAAGGGCATGGGCAAGACCCAGTTCGAGGAAGAGCTGGCCGTGAAGTCCGGCTACTGGCCGCTGTACCGCTACAACCCCGAGCTGGCCGACGAGGGCAAGAATCCCTTCCAGCTCGAGAGCAAGGCTCCCGACGGCACCCTGCAGGAGTTCCTGTCCGGCGAGAACCGCTACGGCCTCCTGGAGCGGACCTTCCCCGAGGAGTCCAAGAAGCTGCGCTCGGCCATCGAGTCCGACTACCTGCAGCGCTACGAGCAGTTCAAGGCCCTGGCGGCCCTGGAAGTGCCCAGTATCTCTGTGGATGCCACGCCCAAGGGCGGCGACGTGAAGGCCGGCGCCTGCACCTCCGCGGGCGCCGAGCAGGCCCGCCCCAAGAGCGGGGAAGCCTGCGACGACGGCCGCAAGGGCTAAGCGCAGATACAGCCATCGATTACCTCCACACCTGACCAGGGCGGGCGGGACGGCGAAAGCCGTCCTCGCCCGCCTTGTTTTTTCTTCCGCCGGGGCGAGAATGCGGCTACCATGGGACCAAACCAGGCTCCCGTGGAGGTCGACGTGAGTGAAAGCGCGCGTTCCATCATCCAAGCCCACCTGCCTGATTTTCCCACCCTGCGCTGCGGGTCCATCCGCGAGGACACCTCGCAGTTCATGGACATCGGCTACGGCGACGTGGTGCCCCTGGCCGGGCGGCACTATCTGGTGCTCAAGGACGAGATGGAGCGGCGCTTCGGCCTCGAGGACCCGAAATACTGGGTCAAGCGCTGCAAGGTCCTGGAGACCGGGGAGCGCCGCATCCTGAAGCTCGTGTTCTATGAGCGCTTTCCCGTGCGCCTGGGCGGGATGGAGATCCCCTGCCACCGCAGCCCGCGCAAGGAGTCGCGCATCCTGGAACTGGTGCGCGGGGACGCGCGGTTCATGCAGGGCGTCACGGAGCTGGACGGCGCGGGCAACGAGGTGCGCATCCTGGAGATCGTCCAGGGCCGCCGCCTGGACCTGGCGGTGCACGCCGTGGACCTGGACCACGAGACCTATTTCCGCGAGCGCTTTCCCGAGCTGGCCCGGCTCTACGTGGGCGCCTGCCGGGCCCTGGCCTTCCTGCACTCCCACGACGAGCGCCACGGGGACGTGCGCCGGGACCACATCTTCGTGGAAAGCGGCAGCGGGGCCTGGCGCTGGATCGACTTCGACTACACCTTCGATTTCCGCGAGCGGCCCTTCAGCCTGGACGTGTTCGGCCTGGGGCACATCCTGCTGTACCTGGCGGGCAAGGGCGACCTGACCCGCGAGTCCATGGCCGAGCTCGGGCTGCCCGCCGGGCGCGTGGCCGATATCGGTGCCGGGGACGGGCTGCTGCTCTTCCCCCACAGGGTGGCCAACCTGCGCAAGTTGTATCCCTACATTCCTGAAGATTTTAACCGTGTGTTGATGCATTTTTCACAAAGCTCCAACGTGTCCTACGACACGGTGGAGGAACTGCTGGACGACCTGCTGCCGTGCCTGGAGCGGATGCGGGCGTCGTGACGGGGGGACTCATGGACATGGAGAGGTTGCTGGTGGCGGTGGACACGTCCTCGGCGTCGCTCAGGGCCGTGGAATACGTGGCCGAATTCCTGCGCGGGGACGGCGGGCGCTATGTGGAGCTGGTGCACGTCAGCCGCAGGCCGGACAGGGATCTGTTCCCGGACGACGCGGCCTGGGAGGCGCGGCTGGCCGAGCAGGAGGCCGAGGCCGAGCATTTCCTGGCCCTGGCCCGGGACATCCTGGTGGAGCGGGGCATGCGGGACGAGCGGGTGGTGCCGCGCTCCCTGTGCATTCGCGAGGCCACGGTGTCCGAGACCATCCTCGATCTGGTGCGCGAGGGCGGATTCGGGACCCTGGTTGTGGGCAAGCGCGGCGTGAGCAAGACCGAGGAATTCCTCTACGGCAGCGTTTCCAGCGCCGTGGTCCACGGCGTGGCGGATTGCTGCGTGTGGGTGGTGGGGTGACGTCCGGTTTTTCGGACGGGCTCCGTGGCGGCCCGGCTCTGCTGCGCGTCGGCTGGCCTGCGGCCGGGAAATCGTGTTATGGTCACATGTCCCGTATTGCGGACCCGGCGCTGCGGCCCCGTGGGCAAAGGGAAAATCCGGTTTTCCGCATGCCCGTCCCGGGTCCCGCGAGGCGTTTGCGCCTACTGGTTGTCCAATTTTCCGGACGATTCGAACAGGAAAAACGTCATTCCAAGCGTTGTAAAATGCAACTCGCTGTAATTATTGTGTGAAATAATCGGGGCGCCAGTTGGCACGCTCCTTGTTTTAAGGAGGTTGCTTTTCGTTCAACCCCTAACCGTTTTCGCAAGGAGCCTGTCTATGTCTATCGGTGTCTTGGCGCTGGTCGCCGCTATTCCCATTCTGTTGGCCCTGGTGCTCATGGTTGGCCTGCGCTGGCCGGCCACCAAAGCGATGCCTCTGGCGTGGCTGACGGCGGCTTTGGGGGCCATCGCCGTCTGGGGCCTGCCCGTGGGCTACGTGACCGCTCTGACCTTGCAGGGCTTCATCACGGCCATCGGCATCCTGATCATCGTCTTCGGCGCCATCCTGATCCTGCGCACCCTGCAGCATTCGGGAGGCATGGAAACCATCCAGTACGGGATGCAGAACATCACGGCCGACAGCCGCATCCAGGCCATCATCATCGGCTACATGTTCGCGGCCTTCATCGAGGGCGCGGCCGGATTCGGCACCCCCGCGGCTCTGGCCGCTCCGCTGCTCCTGTCCCTGGGCTTCCCGCCCCTGGCCGCGGCGGTCATCTGCCTGGTGTTCAACTCCTTCCCCGTGACCTTCGGCGCGGTGGGCACCCCCGTGGTCCTGGGCCTCAAGTTCCTCGCGCCCCTGGTGGATCAGGCCGCGAAGGCCGGCGTCCCCGGCCTGAATTTCGCCAACATCGGCGAGTTCAACGCCGTGGTGGGCCAGTGGGCCACCCTCATGCACGGGCTGATGATCTTCATCCTGCCCATCTTCATGCTCGGCTTCATCTCCCGTTTCTTCGGGCCCAAGCGCTCTTGGTCCGACGGGTTCAAGGCTTGGCAGTTCTGCATTTTCGCGGCCGTGGCCTTCATCGTTCCCTATCTGTTCTTCGCCTGGTTCGTGGGACCCGAGTTCCCGTCCCTCATCGGCGGCCTGGTTGGCCTGGGCATCATCATCGCCGGCGCCAAGGCCGGGTTCTGCGTGCCCAAGGAGACCTGGAACTTCGGTTCGCCCGAGAGTTGGGACGCCGAGTGGTCCGGCGACGTCAAGTTCGACGGCAAGACCGAGTTCAAGGCCCACATGTCCCAGTTCAAGGCTTGGCTGCCCTACATCCTCATCGGCCTGATCCTGGTGCTGACCCGCATCCCCGAGCTCGGCATCAAGGGCGTGCTCGCGGCCCAGGCCATCAAGTTCAAGGCCATCCTGGGCTACAACTCCGTCAACGGCGCCATCGCCTACCTGTACCTGCCCGGCACCATTCCCTTCACCCTGGTGGCCATCCTGACCGTCTGGATCCACGGCATGCCCGGCGACAAGGTCAAGCTGGCCTGGGGCCAGACCATCGCCACCATGAAGAACCCCACCATCGCCCTGTTCGCGTCGGTGGCCCTGGTGTCCATCTTCCGCGGCTCCGGCATCGCCGACGCGGCCCTGAACCCCAACGCCTACCCCTCCATGCCCCTGGCCATGGCCAAGGCCGTGGCTGGCATCGTGGGTAACGGCTGGCCCATGTTTGCATCCTTCGTGGGCGGCCTGGGCGCGTTCATCACCGGTTCCAACACCGTGTCCGACCTGTTGTTCGCCGAGTTCCAGTGGGGCGTGGCCTCGCAGCTCGACCTGCCCCGCCAGATCATCGTGGCCGCCCAGGCCACCGGCGGCGCCATGGGCAACATGATCTGCATCCACAACATCGTGGCTGCCTGCGCGGTTGTCGGCCTCTCCGGCATGGAAGGCCAGATCCTGAAGAAGACCGTGTGGCCCTTCCTGCTGTACGGCTTGGTCGTCGGGATCGTGGCCACCCTCATGAGCTTCGTCTTCCTGCCCGGCCTCTACTAGCCGGTCGGGGATAGCGGCGCGTCGGTCCTTGTCGGATTCCGATGCGCCCAGGCAAAACCGAAACAGATACCGGGGGGCCGGGCCGTCCGGCCCCCCGGAAACCTACAAAGGTGGGAGAACAGCAAATGCCCAGTGATGCCCTTGTAAAAGAGTTTCAGGCAATAGTCGGCAAGGAGAACGTCCTGCACAGCGAGGCCGACCGCCAGTCCTATTCCTACGATTCCGCCGTGCTGGAGCCTGTCGTGCCCGCCTTGGCCGTGCGCCCCACCACCAGCGAGGAACTGGGCAAGGTGGTCCGCCTGTGCAACGAGAACGGCATTCCCCTGACCCCGCGCGGTTCCGGGACCAACCTTTCCGGCGGCACCATTCCCGAGAAGGGCGGCATCGTCCTTCTGACCAACGCCCTGAACAAGATCATCGAGATCAACGAGCAGGATCTTTACGCCGTGGTCCAACCCGGCGTGATCACGGCCCAGTTCGCGGCCGAGGTCGCCAAACGCGGCCTGTTCTATCCCCCGGATCCGGGCTCCATGGCCGTCTCCACCCTGGGCGGCAACGTGGCCGAGAACGCCGGAGGCCTGCGCGGCCTGAAGTACGGCGTGACCAAGGACTACGTCATGGGCGTGGACTTCTTCGACGTCAACGGCGAGCTGGTCAAATCCGGGTCGCGCACCGTGAAATGCGTCACCGGCCTGAACCTTTCCGGCCTCCAGGTGGCCAGCGAAGGCACCATGGGCGTGTTCAACGAGATCATCCTCAAGCTTGTGCCCCCGCCGGCGGCCAACAAGGCCATGATGGCCGTGTTCGACAACATCGACAAGGCGTCCGAGACCGTGGCCGCCATCATCGCCGCGCACATCGTGCCCTGCACCCTGGAGATCCTGGACAACAGCACCATCCGCTACGTCGAGGACTTCACCAAGGCGGGCATGCCCGTGGACGCCGCCGCCATCCTGCTCATCGAGGTGGACGGACACGCCGGCCAGGTGGCCGAGGAGTCCGAGAAGGTCGTGGCCATCTGCAAGAAGTGCGGCGCCGTGGACGTGCAGGCCGCCAAGGACGAGGCCGAGCGCAACAAGCTCTGGGAGGCCCGCCGCGCGGCCCTGCCGGCGCTCGCCCGCGCCCGCCCCACCACCGTGCTCGAGGACGCCACCGTGCCGCGCTCCCAGATCCCGGCCATGATCCGCGCCATCAACGAGATCACCAAGAAGTACCGCCTGGACGTGGGCACCTTCGGCCACGCGGGCGACGGCAACCTGCATCCGACCATCCTCTGCGACAAGCGCGACCACGAGGAGTTCGAGCGCGTGGAGCAGGCCGTGGACGAGATCTTCGACGTGGCCCTGTCCCTCAAGGGCACCCTGTCCGGCGAGCACGGCATTGGCCTGGCCAAGGCCAAGTGGCTGGAGAAGGAAACCTCCGCCGCCACCATCGCCTATGCCAAGGCGCTGAAAAAGGCCGTGGATCCCAAGGGTATCCTGAATCCCGGCAAGATCATCGGAGGTTAATGACATGGCAGACCTCCACAAGCTGGCCCAACTGCTCAAGGAACTCGACGACCAGATGGTCACCTGCATGAAGTGCGGGATGTGCCAGGCCGTCTGTCCGGTGTTCGGGGCGACCCTCAACGAGGCCGACGTGACGCGCGGCAAGATCGCGCTGCTCGAGAACCTGGCCCACGAGATGGTCTCCGACGCCGACGGTGTGAAGGAGAAGCTCAACAAGTGCCTGTTGTGCGGCTCCTGCCAGGCCAACTGCCCCTCGGGCGTGAAGATCATGGACATCTTCATAAAGGCCCGGATCATCGTGAACACCTACATGGGCCTGCCCGCCACCAAGAAGATCATCTTCAAGGGCATGCTCACCAAGCCGAACCTGTTCAACGGCCTCCTGGCCCTTGGCGGCAAGTTCCAGGGCCTGTTCACCTCCCCGGCGGACGAGCTTCTGGGCTCCTCGTGCTCCAAGATCATGTCGCCCATCATCGGCGACAGGCACTTCCTGCCCCTGGCCGAGACGCCGCTGCACAAGTCCGTGCCCAAGCTGGACACCCCGGCCGGGGCCTCGGGCCTGAAGGTGGCCTTCTTCCCGGGCTGCGTCATCGACAAGATGATGCCGCGCATCGGCCACGCCGTGCTCAAGGTCCTCAACCACCACGGAGTGGGCGTGTTCCTGCCCTCGGGCCAGGCATGCTGCGGCATCCCCACCCTGTCCTCGGGCGACAGCGAGTCCTTCGCCAAGCTGGTGAAGCTCAACGCCAAGGCCTTCGCCAAGGGCGAGTTCGACTACCTCGTCACGGCCTGCGCAACATGCACGGCCACCATCAAGGAGTTTTGGCCCCACTATGCAGAAGGCCTGCCCAGTTCCGTTGCGGACAATGTGCGGGCCTTGGCTGACAAGGCCATGGACATCAATCAGTTCCTTGTGGACAAGGTTGGCATCAAAGCTCAAGATGCCCCCACGGGCGGCCGGAGAGTGACATATCATGACCCGTGCCACCTGGTGAAGTCGCTGGGCGTGAAGGCCCAGCCCCGGACGCTGCTCAAGGCGAATCCGGCGTACAACTTCGTGGAAATGGCGGAGGCGGACCGCTGTTGCGGAAACGGCGGCACCTTCAACCTTCATCACTATGAGGTCTCCAAGAAGATCGGCCAACGCAAACGGGACAATGTCCTGGCCTCAAAGGCCGACGTGGTGGCCACCGGCTGCCCGGCCTGCATGATGCAGCTCACGGACATGTTGTCCCAGGGCGGCGACCACATCAGTGTGCGCCACCCCGTGGAAATCTACGCGGAGACTCTGGAGTAATCTGGTCGGGGCGGGCTGCGGCCCGCCCCTGCCGCAAAGGAGTCTGACGAATGTCGAAGTCCCTGTACATCACCGCCACACAGAGCCGCAGCGGCAAAAGCGCCGTGGCCCTGGGAATCATGCAGATGCTGCTAGGCAATCTGCGGAACGTGGCCTTCTTCCGACCCATCATCAACGACAATGTCGGCGGCGGCCAGGATCACGACATCAACCTGATCCTGTCCCATTTCAAGCTCGACGTGCCCTACGAGGACACCTACGCGGTGACCCTGTCCCAGGCGCGGGAGCTGATCAACGCGGGCCAGCACGCCTTGCTGCTGGAAAATATCCTCAACAAGTACAAGGCGCTGGAAGCCAACTATGACTTCGTGCTCTGCGAAGGATCGGACTTCCTGGGCAAGGATCCCGCGTTCGAGTTCGACATCAACGCCGACATCGCGGCCAACCTCGGGGCCCCGGTGCTCCTGGTGGCCAGTGGGACGGGCAAGGGGACCAAGGAACTCATCGACTCCACCCAGCTGACCATCGAGACCATGGAGGAGAAGGGCGTCGACCTGGTGGCCTGCATCGTGAACCGGGTCAGCGACGGCGACGCCGCCGGGATCCCCCAGAAGATCAGCGAGAAGGTCCGGTCCCAGCAGCCGATCCTGTTCTACGCCATTCCCGAGAACGAGGCCCTGGGCAACCCCACCATGGCCGACGTGCGCAAGTGGATGGACGGCCAGGTGCTCTACGGCCACGGCAGCATGGAGACCCTGGTCCAGGACTACCTCATCGCCGCCATGCAGGTGGGCAATTTCCTGGAGTACATCACCGAGGGCAGCCTGATCATCACCCCCGGCGACCGGGAGGACCTCATCCTGGCCAGCCTGGCCTCGCGGCTGTCCACCTCCTACCCCAATATTTCCGGCATCATGCTCACGGGCGGGCTGCAGCCGTCCCAGAGCGTGCACCGCCTCATCGAGGGCTGGACCGGCGTGCCCGTGCCCATCCTCAGCGTGCCCGACCACACCTTCAAGAGCACGCGCATGATTTCCGAGCTCTACGGCCGCATCGCGCCCGACGACCTGCGCAAGATCGCCTCGGCGCTGGGCAGCTTCGAGTCCTGCGTGAACGTGGACGAGCTGCGCTCCCGCCTGGGCCAGGCCAAGTCCCGCCGCGTGACCCCCAAGATGTTCGAGTACAACCTGGTGGAGAAGGCCAAGTCCCACAAGATGCGCATCGTGCTGCCCGAGGGCGACTGCGAGCGCATCCTGCGCGCGGCCGACATCCTCAGCCGCCGCGGAGTGGTGGACCTGACCATCCTGGGCCGCAAGGACCGCATCGCCAAGCGCGTCTCGGACCTGGCTTTGGAGCTGAACGGTGTGGCCATCGTCGATCCCTCCGACAGCGAGCATCTGGACGAGTACGCCCAGGCCTACTTCGAGGCCCGCAAGCACAAGGGCATCAGCCTGGACGCCGCCCGCGACCGCATGCAGGACGCCACCTATTTCGGCACCATGATGGTCCACCTGGGCCACGCCGACGGCATGGTCTCCGGCGCCCTTAACACCACGGCCCACACCATCCGCCCGGCCTTCGAGTTCATCAAGACCAAGCCGGGCGCGAGCATCGTGTCCTCCGTGTTCCTGATGTGCATGAAGGACCGCGTGCATGCCTACGGCGACTGCGCTGTGAACCCCAACCCCACGGCCCAGCAGCTGGCCGAGATCGCCGTGTCCTCGGCGGACACCGCCCGCATCTTCGGCGTGGAGCCGCGCGTGGCCATGCTGTCCTACTCCACGGGCCAGTCCGGCAAGGGCGAGGACGTGGACAAGGTCAAGGAGGCCACGGGCATCGCCCGCGAGCTGGCCGCCGGCAGCTTCCCCGTGGAGGGACCCCTGCAGTTCGACGCGGCCGTGGATCCCGACGTGGCCGCCACCAAGATGCCCGATAGCGAGGTGGCCGGAAAGGCCACGGTGTTCATCTTCCCGGACCTGAACACCGGCAACAACACCTACAAGGCAGTGCAGCGCTCCGCCGGGGCCGTGGCCATCGGCCCGGTGCTCCAGGGCCTGAACAAGCCCGTCAACGACCTCTCCCGCGGCTGCACCGTCCCCGACATCGTCAACACCGTCGCCATCACCGCTATTCAGGCCCAGGCCGAAAAGGGATTGATATAATGAAGATTCTCGTGATCAACTCCGGAAGTTCCTCCATCAAGTACCAGCTGTTGAACATGGAAAACCAGTCTGTCCTGGCCTCCGGCGTGATGGAGCGCATCGGCCTGGACCAGGGAATCCTGACCCATAAGAAGGCCCCGGACACCGACGCCGAGACCAAGACCGTCATCGAGCGCCCCATCCCGGACCACGGCGTGGGCATGCAGATGGTGGTGGAGGCCCTGACCGACGCCGAGCACGGCGTCATCGCCGACGCCTCCGACGTGGACGGCGTGGGGCACCGCGTGGTGCATGGCGGCGAGAAGTTCTCCGCGCCCGTGCTCATCGACGCCGAGGTCATCGAGGGCATCAAGGCCGTCTCGGACCTCGCCCCCCTGCACAACCCCGCCAACCTCACCGGCATCGAGGTGGGCCAGTCCATCTTCAAGTGCGGCCACGTGGCCGTGTTCGACACGGCCTTCCACCAGACCATCCCGGCCAAGGCCTACCAGTACGCCATCCCCTACGAGCTCTATAAGGAACTGGGCGTGCGGCGCTACGGTTTCCACGGCACGTCCCACAAGTACGTGGCGCGCCGCGTGGCCGAGATCCTGGGCAAGGAGCCCAAGGACCTGAACGTCATCACCGTGCACCTGGGCAACGGTTCGTCCCTGTCCGCCGTCGAGGGCGGCAAGTGCATCGACACCTCCATGGGCATGACCCCCCTGGCGGGCGTGATCATGGGCACCCGCTCGGGCAACCTGGACCCGGCCGTGCTCAAGTTCATCGCCGAGAAGAAGGGCATGACCCTGGAAGAGGTGGACACCATGCTGACCAAGAAGAGCGGCCTGGTGGGCATCTGCGGCATGAGCGACCTGCGCGACATCCACGCCGCGGCCGAGAAGGGCGACGAGCGCGCCAAGCTGGCCGTGGACATGCTCTGCCACCGCGTGCGCCAGTACATCGGCGCCTACTGGGCCGAGCTGGGCCGTGTGGACGCCATGGTCTTCACCGCGGGCATCGGCGAGAACGACGCCGTGGTGCGCAAGGAGACCCTGAAGGGCCTGGAGCCCATGGGCCTGGTCCTGGACGAGGCGGCCAACGCCAAGCGCCCCGGCGACTGGATGCGCATCAGCGCCCCCGAGAGCAAGATCGACGTGTTGGTGGTGCGCACCAACGAGGAGTTGGAGATCGCCCGCGAGACCGTCGAGTTGCTCGAATAGACGCAACAAGCCTCCCCGGCGGCTTGGACAGGCCGTCGGGGGGAAAAACGCATACGGGAGTATCCAACATGGCAGTAACGAAGAAGACGGTGACCCTGTTCACCAAGAAGGCGCAGGCGGTGTCCGCCCTGGTCTCGGAGGTCGCGAACCTCCAGGAGGCCTTCGAGTACACCGTCAATCTGTGCGCCCAGAAGGACAAGTGTGCCCTGCTCGTTTCCGGTTGCGACCTGAACCTCTCCGAAGGGGCGCAGGCCCTGTGCGAGGACAAGACCACCAAGGTCATCGCCGCCCCGGGAATGAGCAAGCAGAACTTCGCTTCCCTGAAAAAGCTCTGCGACGCGCAGGGTTTCGAGCTGATCCAGGACGGCCTGCGCAAATACCTCGCCGGGCTGGACATCGGCTTCACCGTCTGCGACCTGGGCATCGCCGAGACCGGCACCCTGGTCCTCAACTCCAACAGCGAGGACGTGCGCCTGGCCACCATGATGGCCGAAACCCACGTCGCCGTTCTGCCCAAATCCAAGCTGCGCGAAACCTCCTACGATGCGGAAAAGGAAGTTCTGGCCTTCATCCAGAAGAATCCGAGCTACCTGGCGTTCATCACCGGCGCGTCCAGGACCGCCGACATCGAGCGCGTCCTGGCCCTGGGCGTCCACGGGCCGCTGGAACTCCACATCCTGATCATGGAGGACAAGTAGCCATGCAGCACGCCAAGAATCTTGAAGACTACCGCAAGGAGTGCCAGGAGGCCCTGGGGGACGAGTTCCTGCGCAAGGCCATGGACGCCTTCGCCGTGGCCTACCGCGCCAACCGGGTCAACGCCTTCGCGGACATGAACGAGCGCGAGCTCATCGCCGAGATCGCCGACGCCAAGGACGAGTCCGTGTCCCGGCTCTCGGAGCTGTTCGCCGAATTCAAGGCCAAGGCCGAGGCCGCCGGCACCAAGGTGCACGTGGCCAAGACCGCCGCCGAGGCCAACGAGATCATCGCCCGCATCGCCCGCGAGGAGGGCGTGAAGCGGGTGGTCAAGTCCAAGTCCATGACCGCCGAGGAGACGCTCCTCAACCACCATCTGGAGGCCGAGGGCCTGGAGGTCACGGAGACGGACCTCGGGGAGTGGATCATCCAGCTCCGCCACGAGGGCCCGACCCACATGGTCATGCCCGCCATCCACCTCTCCCGCTACCAGGTGGCCGACCTGTTCACCGACGTCACCAGCCAGAAGCAGGACTCGGACATCGAGAAGCTGGTCAAGGTGGCCCGGCGCGAACTGCGCGCCAAGTACATCGAGGCGGACATGGGCATCTCCGGCGCCAACTTCGCCGTGGCCGAGACCGGCGGCATCGGCCTGATCACCAACGAGGGCAACGCCCGGCTGGTGACCACCCTGCCCAGGGTCCACGTGGCCATCTGCGGCCTGGACAAGCTGACCCCGACCCTGCACGACTGCCTGCGGGTGATCCGGGCCCTGCCGCGCAACGCCACGGGCCAGGCCATCACCTCCTACGTGACCTGGATCTGCGGCGCCAACGAGTGCGCGCCCGGGCCCGACGGCAAGAAGGTCCACCACGTGGTCTTCCTGGACAACGGGCGCACCGCCATGGCTCTGGACCCGGACTTCAAGCAGGTCCTGCGCTGCGTGCGCTGCGGCGCGTGCGCCAACGTCTGCCCCGTGTACCGGCTGGTGGGCGGCCACAAGATGGGCCACATCTACATCGGCGCCATCGGCCTGCTGTTGACCTACTTCTTCCACGGCCGCGACAAGGCCAAGAACCTCGTGCAGAACTGCATCAACTGCGGGGCCTGCAAGGAGGTCTGCGCCGCGGGCATCGACCTGCCCAGGCTCATCAAGGAGGTCCACGCCCGCATCCAGGACGAGGAGGGCCACCCCCTGCCCAGCGTGTTGCTGGCCAAGGTGCTCAAGAGCCGCAAGCTCTTCCACACCCTGCTGCGCACGGCCAAGATGGGCCAGAAGCCCGTGGTGGACGGCAAGACCGGCTACCTGCGGCACCTGCCCATGGCCTTCTTCAAGGAACAGAACTTCCGGGCCCTGCCGCCCATCGCCAAGAAGCCCTTCCGCGACGAGTGGGAGAAGGTGCGCCCCGAGACCAAGACCCCCAAGTACCGGGTGGCCATCTTCTCGGGCTGCGTGCAGGACTTCGTGTACCCCGAGCAGTTGAAGGCCGCGGTCAAGGTCATGGACGGCCACGGCGTGGACATGGACTTCCCCATGGAGCAGACCTGCTGCGGCCTGCCCGTGGTCATGATGGGCGAGACCCAGACGGCCAAGGACGTGGCCGCGCAGAACGTCACGGTCATCGACCCCGGCAAGTACGACTACGTGGTGACCATGTGCGCGTCCTGCGCCTCGCACTTGAAGCACGCCTATCCCAAGCTCCTGGAGGACGAGCCGCGCATGGCCGACAAGGCCCGCCGCTTCTCCGAGAAGGTCATTGACTTCAGCTCCTTCGTGCACGACGTGCTGGGCGTGGGCGCGAGCGACTTCCGCGAGTTGTCCGTGGGCACCAAGACCGCCTACCACGCCCCCTGCCACCTCTGCCGGGGCATGGGCGTGCACGACGCGCCGCGCGACCTGATGAAGGACGCGGGCCTGGACTACGTGCAGGCCGCCGAGGAGGACGTCTGCTGCGGATTCGGCGGCACCTTCTCCATGAAGTTCCCCGAGGAGTCCAAGGAACTGCTGAACAAGAAGTTGGACAACGTCAAGGCCACCGGAGCCACCCAGCTGGTCACGGACTGCCCGGGCTGCGTGATGCAGCTGCGCGGCGGCGCCCACGCCAGGGGCGACTCCATCACCGTGCGCCACATCGCCGAGGCCCTGGCCGAGAGAAAGAAGTAGCCCTGCGGCGCGGGGCGGTCCGCCGCCCCGCGCCGGTTCACACCCACCCCCGCCATTCCCGCCCGTTGCGCCTGCCTTTTTCCTCACCACCCCGCCCCGGCGCGACGGGCGGGATGGCGCCCCCCAGGAGCATCATGGACGATCTGGAATATCTGGTCCGGGGCGAGGCCGAGGCGGGCTTCCGCCGCAGCCTGGCCCTGTGCGAGGGCGACGACGCCCTGGCCGTGGCCGGCAGGGGCGGCTCCTACGCCGCCAACCGGGAGGCCCTGGACAGCTACAGCCTGAACCTGCGCGTGCTGCACGGCGTGGGCGAGCCCGATACCTCGGTGACCGTCATGGGCCTGGCCCTGTCCATGCCCGTGTTCGGCTCCCCCCTGTCCGGCGCCTTCAGCCGCCTGGGCGACGGGCCCTCGGAGGCCGGATTCGTGTCCGGCCTGCTGGCCGGGTGCGACGCGCGCGGCGTGGTGGGCTGCGTGGGCGACGGCCTCGCGGACCGGGTCTTCCTGGCGGGCGTGGACGCCCTGCGCAAGCCCGGGGTCCGGGGCATCTGTTTCGTGAAGCCCTGGAGCGGCTCGGCTCTGCGGCACAGGATCGAGCAGGCCGAGGCCGCGGGCGCCGTGGCCGTGGGCGTGGAGGCCGACGAGGTCGTGCACATGGACTACGCGCGTCGGGGCCGGCCCCTGGCGCCCATGTCCCCGGGCAGGCTGTCGCGCATCATCCGCAGCACCGAGCTGCCCTTCGTGGTCAAGGGCGTGATGACGCCGGACGAGGCCCTGCTGGCCGCGGAGCTGGGCGCGGCCGCCGTGGTGGTCTCCAACCGGGGCGGGCGCATGCTCAACGACTGCCCGGGCGTGGCCGACGTGCTGCCCTGGATATCCGAGGCCGTGCAGGGGGCCGTGTCCATCCTGGTGGAGGGCGGGGCCTACTGCGGGGTGGACGTGCTCAAGATGCTTGCGCTGGGAGCGGACGCGGTTATGATCGGCGGACCGTTGGAACTCGCGGCCTTGGGCGGCGGGCAGCGCGGCGTGGAGGAGTATCTGGGCCGCGTGCAACGGGAACTTGAACAGGCCATGCTCATGACGGGCACGGCTCGCGCCGCTCAGGTCAATCGCACGGTGCTCTACGAGCGCCGCCGCTAGCCCTGCGCCGCGGGGCCGTCCGGGGGCTGGCCGCGGTCCACAGGAGGCTCCATGCAGGGCAAGACCAAGAGTGAAAGCAGCATTATTTTGTCGCAGCGCATGCTGCCCCAGGACGCGAATCCCGCAGGCAACGTGCACGGCGGCGTGATCCTCAAGTACATCGACACGGCGGCCGGGACCGTGGCCCTGCGCCACGCCCGCAGCAACGCGGTCACCGCGTCCATAGACCGCATGGATTTCCTGCGCCCGGTGTTCGTGGGTGAATTGGTCATCTTCAAGGCCTGCCTGAACTACGTGGGCACCACCTCCATGGAGATCGGGGTGCGCGTGGAGGCCGAGAACCTGTTCACCGGCGAGGTGCGCTACACCAATTCCGCGTACCTGACCTTCGTGGCCCTGGACAAGGACGGCCGGCCCAGCCCGGTGCCGCCCCTGGTCCTGGAGGACGAGAATGACGAACGCCGCTGGCGCGAGGCCGAGGCCAGACGGGAAATTCGGAAACAGGAGCGCGCCCGCGAACGCTCGTCCCAGGGCGGGTGCGGCGCATAGAAAACAGCAACCACGCACAGGAGATCAGGAACATGCTCAAGCACATCGTCATGTGGCGCTTGAAGGACGAGGCCGAGGGCGCCGCCAAGGCGGAGAACGCCCTCAAGATGAAGGAAATGCTCGAGGCCCTGCCCGCCAAAGTGCCCGGCGTGGTCAGCCTGGAGGTGGGCGTGAACGTGGTCGCCGGGGACACCGCCTCGGACATCTGCTTGTACAGCGTGTTCAACACCCTGGAGGAGATGGACGCCTACCAGGTGCATCCCGAGCACCTGAAATGCGTGGAGTTCATCAAGAAGATCGTGATTGAACGGCGCGCGGTCGACTACGAAGTGTAGCGGCTTTCGCCGATGCGCAAAAAAAACGGGGCGGTCCCTTGGGACCGCCCCGTTTTTCGTGCTTGAAACGACGGTCTGCTAGCGGCCGCCCAGGTCCAGGTTAATCTCTTTCGGGTAGGTGGCGGTGTAGCCGTATTCCACCACGTGCTGGCCCCCGGCGGGGACCTTGAAGGTCCAGACGGCCAGACGGCCTTCCTCCTCCTCGGCCCCGGGCAGGCGCTTCTCGATCTTGATGCGCTCGTCCCCGGCCCCGGGCACGCGGTCCTCCATGCGCACGGACACGGCCAGTGACTTGTGGTTCTGGACGGTCACGCGCCAGTCCCAGGCGCGGCTCTTCTTGGAGCCCAGAAAGCCCGCCTCCCCGGACTGCCGGGTCAGGGGCGTCAGGCGCACGGCCACCTGCGGGTCCATGCCGAAGAACAGGTCGGCCTTCTTGTCGAACAGGGAGAAGCTCCCCGTGCGCACCAGGGCCGAATCCAGCAGATAGGAGGCCTGCCCGGCGGGATACCTGGGCGTCTCGTCCAGGTTCACGGCCGCGCGGGTGTAGGCCCCGGGCCCCAGCCAGGGCCGCACCAGATAGTCGAATTCGGCCTTCCAGGACGCGGCCCCCAGGTGCAGCCTGCGGGACTGGCCCGAGTCCAGGGTCGCGCGCCCGGCGTCGTAGGCGTCGAACATCCGGCCCTGGGTGCGCGCCGGATCGGCCTCGGCCGCGGGCGCGGCCCCGAGGGATTCGGTCTGCACGGCCATGTCCGTCATGAGCTTGGCCGCGCGCCTGAGGAGCTCCTCCTGGGGCCGCAGATTCCAGTGCGGCAGCGCGGGCGGCTCGGTCCCGCCCGCGAAGCGCGCCGTGGCCAGGGTCAGGGCCACGTCCTTCCAGGGCGCGCCGGTCTCCTGGCGGATGCGCGCGCCCCAGGCGAAGTCCACGCGCTCCTCGCCCGGCAGGGCGTTCAGGGAATACTCGGGGGTCCAGCCCGCCCCGGCCGCGCGGTAGGTCCAGCGGCAGGCCACGGACTTGGCCCCGGGCCCGGTAAAGGAAATGGTCGCCTCCAGCACGCGGCGGCCGCCGCCCGTGAGGCCCTGGAGCTCCTTTTCCAGTTCGCGGACGCGCGTGTCCGCGTCCTTGATCTCGCGGTCCAGCTTGGACGCGGCGGCCAACTCGGCGGCCAGGCCGTCGCGCACGGCCCGGGCCATGGCCTGGGCCTCGGCCGCCTTGGCCGGGCTCTCGCCCGCGGCCAGGGAGCGCCAGTAGTCCGCTGCCCCCGCGTGGGCCGCGCGCTTGTCCGCCAGGTCCTGGCGCTCGGCCTTGGCCGCGTCCAGGAGCTTCTGGACCTCCTTGATGCGGCCCTCGTCCGTGCGCAGCACGCTTTTCACGGACACGTCCGCCGGGGTCAGGCCCGAGGCCCGCTCGGCCGTGAGGCGCAGGCTCGCTGCGTCGGCTCGGGCGGGCAGGGTGATCACGGCCACGGGCCGCCCGTCCCCGGCCGAGAGGGGCAGGGTGGCGGCCTCGGTGATCTCGGCCCCGTCGGGGTACAGGGTCACGGCCACGGGCTCGGCCCGCCCCAGGGCCGGGGCCAGGAGCAGGAACAGGATCGCCGCCAGGATGCGGACGGTGTACGACTGCATGGCGCCTCCGTTGGTTGCGGTCCGGGCGGGAGGTCAGTCCTCGGGCAGCAGGGACCGTTGGTTGAAGGACTTGTTCTTGAATTCGTAGGCCGTGAGTTCCAGGCCGCCGTCCCGGGACCATTTCTTGGCCAGGATCACGCCGCCGCAGTCCGGGCCCACCTGGTCGGCCAACAGATCGAAGGTGGCCGAGAGGTTTTCCATGTCCTCCTCGAACATCTCCGAGGACCCGCCCAGGTTCACGGCACCTGTGCCGTCGTCGAGATATTCGTATTCCACCAGGGGCAGGGCGCTTTTGAGCAGCTTGCTGACCTTGCTGTACTGCCATTCCCCGATGCCGTGGATCCTGCCCTCGTATTCGATGCGTCCGATTTCCATTCTCGACCTCTTGGGTTTGGGGTGCGGCGCGTCCGGATGGGCGCTCGCCTCTTCATACAGGTTCCCGGGGAACGGCTCAAGGGGCGGAACGATCGCGAAGGTTTCGCCGGGGTTTGCTCTTTGGGAAAAAATGGATATGTATAATTTTATTGGATGCCGCTTCGGGGGGCGAAGCGAGTTCGATCTTGTCCGACGGGGGCCTTGTGGACGCGCAGCGCATTCTGGTGGTCGAGGACGAGACCATCATCGCCAAAGAGATAGAGTACAGCCTGAGGGACCTGGGCTACGAGGTCGCGGGCATCGTGTCCACGGGCGAGGAGGCCGTGCGCCTGGCCCTGGACGAGCGCCCGGACCTGGTGGTCATGGACATCATGCTCGCCGGGGACATGGACGGCACCCAGGCCGCGGCCGAGATACGCAAGAAGACGCGCATCCCCGTGGTCTTCTCCACCGCCTACACGGATCAGGTGACCCTGGAGCGGGTCAAGCCCACCGCGCCCTACGGGTATCTTATCAAACCCTTCGACCAGGCCGAGCTGCGCATCACCCTGGAGACCGCCCTGTACAAGAGCGGCATGGAGCACCGCCTGCGCGTGAGCGAGGCCCGGCTGCGCCAGGCCCACAAGCTGGAGGCCGTGGGCACCCTGGCCAGCGGCATCGCCCACGACTTCAACAACATCCTCTCGGCCATCATCGGCTATTCCGAGATGGGCCTGTCCAAGGTGGGGGAGGACGATCCCCTGCACAAGATGTTCGGCCGCATCCAGAAGGCCGGGACCCGCGCCAAGAAGCTGGTGCAGACGCTGCTCGACTTCAGCCGCCCCCCGGCCCAGGATCAGGAGGCGTCAGACTTCGGGCCCGTGGTCCAGGAGGCCGTGGAGCTGGCCAAGTCCTCCCTGGGGCCGGACGTGGCGCTGCGCGTGGCCCTGCCCGAGACGCCCTGCCTGGTGCGCGTGGACCCCACGCAGCTGCACCAGATAGTGATGAACCTTTTGCGCAACGCCGAGGACGCCCTTGGCGACGGGCGCGGGGAGATAGATGTGACCCTGGTAAACGGCGACCCCGTGGCCGCGTTCCCGGCGGACGGCGAGGCCCTGTCCGAGGGCATGCGCCTGGAGGGCGAGAGCGGCGGCGGCTGCGCCATCCTCACGGTGCGCGATTCGGGCTGCGGCATGGCGCCCGAGGTGCGGGAGCGGGTCTTCGACCCCTTTTTCACCACCAAGCCGGCGGGCGAGGGCACGGGCATGGGCCTGGCCGTGGTCCACGGGCTGGTGCGCAGCTACGGGGGCTGGATTTCCCTTGAAAGCGAACCCGGCAAGGGCAGCGAGTTCATGGTCTGCCTGCCGAGGGTGGCGGGGTAGGCCATGGCCAGAGTGCTGGTCATAGACGACGACCTGATGATCTGCGAGATGGTGGCGGACATCGTGGAGGACCTGGGCCACCGCTGCGACACGGCCCGGACCCTCAAGGACGGACTGGCCCGCGCCCGGGCCGGGCGCTACGACGTGGTCTTCCAGGACGTGTACCTGGCCGACGGCACGGGCCTGGACGTGCTGGGCGAGCTCAAGGGCTCCCCGGGCCGCCCCGAGGTGGTGGTCATCACGGGCTCGGGCGAACCCCTGGTGGCCGAGCGGGCCATGCGCGAGGGGGCTTGGGATTTCGTGGCCAAGCCCCTGGACCTTTCGAGCATCACCGGGCCCCTGGAGCGGGCGCTCAAGTATCGCCAGGAGCACGCGGCCCGCGCGCCGGAACGGGCCATCCGCCGCGAGGGCATCGCGGGCTCCGGCCCCCTGATGCGGGCCATGCTGCACACCGTGGCCCTGGCCGGGGAGAGCGGGGCCAGCGTACTCATCACCGGCGAGACCGGCACGGGCAAGGAACTCTTCGCCCGCGCCATCCACGCCAACAGCCCGCGCGCCAAGAAGCCCTTCGTGGTGGTGGACTGCGCGTCCCTGCCCGAGACCCTGGTGGAGTCCACCCTCTTCGGCCACGTCAAGGGCGCGTTCACCGGCGCGGACAAGGCCCGGGAGGGGCTGGTCAAGCTGGCCGACGGCGGGACCCTGTTCCTGGACGAGGTGGGCGAGCTGCCCTTTTCCATGCAGCGGGCCTTCCTGCGCGTGCTGGAGGAGCACACCTTCCGGCCCGTGGGCTCCAAGGCGGAGGAGCACAGCGACTTCCGCCTGGTGGCCGCCACCAACCGCCACCTGGAGGCCATGGTGGAGCAGGGCGAGTTCCGCAGGGACCTCCTGTACCGCATCCGTTCCTTTTCCCTGGAGCTGCCGCCCCTGCGCGAACGCCCCGAGGACATCGAGGAGATCGTGCGCAGCCACATGGAGCGCCTGGCCGGGCAGGGCCGCTTCGAGGTCAAGGACGTGTCCCCGGAATTCCACCAGGCCCTGCGCGCGTATCCCTGGCCGGGCAACGTGCGCGAACTGGTGCAATGCCTGGAGCGCGCCCTGGCAGCGTCCCAGGCCGAGACGACCCTGTTCCTGGCCCACCTGCCCGACGACATCCGCGTGAACTACGCCCGGACCCTGGTCACGCGCGGCGACGAACAGGCCCCGCGCCCCGTGCCTCTGGAGCCCGCGCCGGCCCGGGCCGCGCCCCCGTCCGCGCCCCTGGCCGCGCCTCCGGCCACCCCGGCCTTCGCCCCCGCGCCCCCTGGCCCGGGACCAGCCGAGAGCTGGAGCGAATACCGCGAACAGGCCGTGTCCCGCGCCGAGCGCGACTATTTCCAGGCCCTCATCGCGGCCGAGGACGGCAACGTCAAGCGCTGCTGCTCCGTGGCCGGGGTTTCCCGGGCCAGGCTGTACCAGATCATGCAGAAGCACGGGCTGACCCGTCCGCGCTGACCGTCCAATTTTTTTGGATTGTCTACTCCAGTTTGACGGATATGGGCGGCCAAGTGTCCAGAATATGTGTTCGCCCACAAGGGCGTGGCCGTTCCCGGTTCATGACCGGGAACGGTTTTTTGTTTTTATTCCAGTGGATAACAGAATAAATTATAGAAAATTCCAATTCGGCGGGCAAATTGGAACGGGTCTTGATACATGGCTGGCGGAGGGTATGAGAATGAAGACTGTCGAGACCATCATCCAGCTGGCCAAACAGGCCAAGAACGAAGGAATAGCCCTGGAAAGCGCCCGCCTGTGCACGGTTTGCTGGACCGTCCACGAAGAGGACTCCTGCCCCGAATGCGCGGCCAGGCAATGGCTGCACCTGGCGCCCATGCTCAAAGGCTTTGCGCACAGCGAGGACAGGTTCTGCGAGACCGCTGTCAACTAAGCCCCGTAGTTAAGGAAAACGAAAAGCATCGACCAATACATAGACAGAATTATCCGGACCCGCAGACTCACCTCCTGCGCATCCTGCGGGCCCGGGGAGGCGGCACCCCCCCCAACCACCCAAAGCCGTCTCCATCCCCCCGATGCCGCCTTCCCGCCCCCCCGGGAAGGCGGCCTTCTTTTGCCTGTCTGAAAAAAGTTTTACGAAGAGCAAGCAACATGTGAAATCAGAGTGTTGACGGACTTTTCATTTTTGTCGGCTACTGATATTCCAAGCGGAGGAGGCAACGCCTGATAATGAAGAAGACGCGACTGCTGCTGAAGATCCTCCTGGGCATAGCCCTGTACGCCCTGGCGGTGCTGAGTTCCGCCGCCGTGGTCCGGGCCCAGGACCGGGCCGACGTCCTGTTCCAGGTTTCCACCATCGACGCCCTGCTGGACGGGGTCTACGATGGGGTCCTGCCCGTGGCGGAACTCGTCGCCCACGGGGACACGGGCCTGGGAACGTTTCACGCCCTGGACGGGGAGATGGCCGTGCTGGACGGCGTGGCCTACCAGATCCGCGCCGACGGTTCCGTGCGTCCCGCGCCCAAGGGGCTGACCACTCCCTTCGCCGCGGTGACGCCCTTCGAGGAGGACCTGGCCCTGCCCCTGGGCGCGTGTTCGTCCATGGCGGAGCTCACCGAGGCCATGAAGGGGCTGTTGCCCAACCCGAACATCTTCTACGCGGTGCGCGCCACCGGGGTCTTCAAGACCATGCGCACGCGCAGCGTGCCCGCGCAGTCCAAGCCCTATCCGGCGTTGAAGGAAGTCACCGCGCACCAGCCCGAGTTCGAGTTCAGGGACCAGCCCGGCGACATCGTGGGCCTCTGGTCCCCGGCCTTCGTCAAGGGCCTGGGCGTGCCCGGGTTCCACCTGCATTTCCTGACGGACGACAGGACCGGGGGCGGCCACATGCTGGACTGCTCCTTCGAGCGCCTCACCGTGCGCCTGGACGCCACCCCGGCCTTCACCGTGCTCCTGCCCGAGTCCGAGCATTTCGCGGCCACGGACCTGTCCCGCGACCGCAGCAAGGACCTGAAGAAAGTCGAATAGCCGGCGCTTCGGCGCCGTCCTCCTCATGCACGGGGCCCCCGGCGCGTAGCCACGCCGGGGGCCCTGTACGTCTGAGGGACGGGTGAGCGCTATATCTCGCGCCTGTCCACTACGCGGACCAGCTTGCAGGCCTCGCCGTCGTAAAGGCTGGTGCGTTCCACGATGCGTACGTCGAAGCCCACGCCCAGGATGGAGTCCAGGGCCGAGCGGATGGTCTGGCAGGCCTGCTGGTGCTTCTTGATCTCGTCGAAGTATTCGTCGGTCTCGGCCTCCAGGAGCACGGTGCCGCGCTCGCGCGAGCCCTCGCGCTCCAGCACGATCTGGAAGCAGGGCTCCGTGCCCAGGACCTCGGCCAGCACCCCGGCCACCTGCTGCGGGTAGACGTTGACGCCCTTCAATATGAACATGTCGTCGGTGCGGCCGCTGATCCGCTCCATGCGCACGAAGGTCCGGCCGCAGGGGCAGTCCCCGGGCAGGAGCCGCGTGAGATCGCCCGTGCGGAAGCGCAGCATGGGGAAAGCCTCCTTGGTCAGGGTGGTCAGCACCAGCTCGCCCTCCTGCCCCGGCTCCACGGGCTCCAGGGTTTCGGGGTCGACGACCTCGGCCATGAAATGGTCCTCGTTGATGTGCAGGCCGCGCCGCTCCAGGCATTCCCCGGCCACGCCCGGGCCCATGATCTCCGACAGGCCGTAGTTGTCCGTGGCCGTGAGGTGCAGCCCGTCCTGGATGCGTTGGCGCATGGTTTCGGACCAGACCTCGCCGCCGAACAGCCCGCGCTTGAGGGGCAGGGCGCCCACGTTCACGTCCATGGCGCGCATGGCGTCGGCCAGATAGTTGGCGTAGCCCGGGGTGCAGATGAGCGCCGTGGTCTTGTAGTCCTCGATGATTTGGATCTGGCGGCGGGTGTTGCCCGAGGAGCTGGGCACCACGGACGCGCCGAGCATCTCCGCGCCGTAGTGGAACCCGAAGCCGCCCGTGAACAGGCCGTAGCCGAAGGCGATCTGCACCACGTCGTCCTCGGTCACGCCCCCGGCCACCAGCACGCGCGCGGCCAGCTTGGCCCAGCGGCGCACGTCGTTCTTGGTGTAGCCCACCACCACGGCCTTGCCCGTGGTGCCCGAGGAGGCGTGCAAACGCACCACCTCGCGCAGGGGCACGGCGAACATGTCGTAGGGATAGTTGGCGCGCAGGTCCTCCTTGGTGGTGAAGGGCAGCCGCCTGACGTCCTCCAGACTGCGCAAATCCTCCACGTCCAGATTCAACGCCTCGAACTTCTTGCGGTAAAAGGGCACGTTGCGCGACAGGCGATACAGGGTGCTCTGCAACCGCTCCAGCTGCAGCCTGGTCAATTCGTCACGGCTCATGCACTCGCTGGCCTTGTCAAAGTACATGTCTGGCTCCTTTGGTCGTTGTCAGGCTTTGCCGGGCGTAGCCGGGGGGAAGGGGGGAAAACCCCTTTTCCTGACGGTGAAAAGGGGTTTTCCCCCCTTCCCCCCGGACCCCCCATCCCCTCTTTCCCCAAAAACCGTTCTATGGGGGTGGTGTCTGCGTCCGTGTCTTCGGAATCCTACCCCCCCAATATAGGGATTCTCAGCCTCCAGCCCTTGGGTGGTGTGGCACGAAGTGACACAGCACCTTAGGGATGGGGACAGCACCGCTAGGGGGTTACCCCCTTGAGCGGGGGCGCGGGAGCAGCGCCCCCGCATCTTCTTCTATTGCTCCACGTCCAGGTCGCGGCCAAGGTAGGCGCGTTGGACGTCGCGGTTTTCCAGCAGTTCGTCGCTGGGGCCCTGGAGGATGATGCGGCCGTTTTCCAGCACATAGCCCCGGTCGGCGATGCGCAGGGCCATGCGCGCGTTCTGTTCCACCACCAATACGGTGAGCCCCAGGGAGTCGCGCAGCTCGCGGATATGGCGGAAGATTTCGCGCGTGACCTGCGGGGCTAGGCCCATGCTCGGCTCGTCCAGGAGCAGGGCGCGCGGCCGGGCCATGAGGGCGCGGCCGATGGCCAGCATCTGCTGCTCGCCGCCGGACAGGGTGCCCGCGGCCTGGTTGCGGCGTTCGCCGAGCACCGGGAACATCTCGTAGACGCGCTCCACGTCGCGGCCCACCTGGGCCCGCGTGCGCAGGGAAAAGCGGTTGAAGGCCCCGAGCAGCAGGTTGTCGGCCACGCGCATGGGTTTGAACACCAGCCTGCCCTCGGGCACGTGGGACAGGCCCAGGCGCACGATGGCGTCGGCGCGTGTGCGCCCCAGGTCGCGGCCGTCGAACTCCACGCTGCCGCGCGTGGGGCGCAGCAAGCCGGAGATGGTGGTCAAGAGCGTGGTCTTGCCCGCGCCGTTGCCGCCGATGAGCGCCACGATCTCGCCCTGGTCCACGTGCAGGGACGCCCTGCGCAGGGCGTGGATCTTGCCGTAGTGCACGTCGAGGTTGCGGACTTCAAGCATTCAAGGGCCTCATCCTTGGGTTGTTGAAAAAAATCATTCTACGCAGACCGTTCAAAAATAGTGAGATGCAAGGCGCAAGGAAAATTCAAGACCGAAGCGTACTCCCCGCGCTTGCGCTACGTGAGGTTTTGAATTTTTCGCAGCAACGCCGCAGAGCGCTGTTTTTCAACGGTCTGCTATATGTCGTCGTCCTCGCCGAGGTAGGCGCGGATGACTTCGGGATTTTTCTGGATGTCCAGGGGCGTACCCGTGGCCAGGGGCTGGCCCTGGTTGAGGACCATGACCTCGTCGGATACGCCCATGACCAGGTCCATGTCGTGCTCCACCAGCACCACGGCCACGCCCAGCTCGTCGCGGATGCGCGCGATGAGGCTGCCCAGGGCCTTGGTCTCCTTCATGTTCAGCCCGGCGGCGGGCTCGTCCATGAGCAGCAGCACCGGGTCGGCGGCCAGGGCGCGCGCCAGCTCCATGGCCCGCTGCTGGCCGAAGGCCAGGTCCCCGGCGGGCGCCTGGGCCAGGTGGGCCAGATCCACGAATTCCAGGCGGCGTAGCGCCTCGTCGCGGCAGCGGCGCTCCTCGCGGCGAAAGCGCGGGGTGCGCAGGAGCGCTTGCAGCGCGTTGTAGCCCACGTGGCGGTGGCAGCCGGTCATGACGTTTTCCAGGACGTTCATGTTGGAGAACACTTCCAGGTTCTGGAAGGTGCGCACCACGCCCTCGGCCCCGCGCTTGTGGGTGGGCAGGGCGGTGATGTCTTGGCCCGCCAGGGCGATGGCGCCCGCGCAGATGTCCACCATGCCCGTGATGGCCGAGAGCAGGGTGGTCTTGCCCGCGCCGTTGGGGCCGATGATGCTGGTGACGCGCCCTTCGCGGGCCGTGAAATCCACGCCGTCCAAGGCCCGGACCCCGCCGAAGCGCACGCCCACACCGGTGCAGGAGAGCAGCGCGTCAGTCATGGCTGGGCCTTCGGCGCGGGACGAGGGCGCGGGCCGTCCAGGCTACGGCCCCGGCGATGCCCCCGGGCAGATACATCATGCCCAGGACCAGGATGCCGCCGTAGAGCAGAGTCTCGATGTCCTCGAAGGCGCGCAGGAATTCCGGGAGGACGGTCAGAAACGCCGCCCCGGCCACCGCGCCCCAGACGTTGGCCATGCCGCCCAGGACCACCATGACGATGAGGGTAACGGAAAAATGGAAGCCGAAGGACGAGGGCGCGACGAAGCTGAGGTAGTGGGCGTAGAGGGTCCCGGCCAGGCCCGCGAACACCGCCGAGAGCACGAACACGAAGCGCTTGTAGGCCGTGATGTCCACGCCCACGGTCTGGGCCGCGCGCTCGCTGGTGTGGATGGCCCTGAGCGCCCGGCCCACGCGCGAGTCGATGAGGTTCAGGGACACCAGCAGCACCAGCACCAGCGCCCCGGCCGTGAGGTAGTAGTAGGAGAGGTCCGTCTCGAAGCAGTAGCCCAGGATCTCCAGCCTGGGCACGCCCACGAACCCGCTGGGCCCGCCCGTGATCTCCACGGCCTGGTTGAAGACGATGTACACGATGAGCCCGAAGCCCAGGGTGGCCATGGCCAGGTAGTTGCCCGCCAGGCGCAGGGTGGGGATGGCCAGCAAATACGCGGCGGCGGCGGTGAGGGCCACGGCCGCGGGCACCGAGGCCTCCATGGGCCAGCCGTAGGTGGTGGAGAGGATGGCCGTGGCGTAGGCGGCCAGTCCGTAGAAGGCCCCGTGGCCCAGGGATATCTGGCCCGCGTAGCCCAGGAGCAGGTTCAGGCCCACCACCACGATGGCGTTGAGCAGGGCCAGGATCAGGGTGCTTACGTAGTAGTCGTTGGTCAGCATGAAGGGCAGGGCCCCGGCCAGGGCCGCGAAGGCCGCCAGGCCCAGGGTGTTCTTGCGCGCGGCGTTCATGATCTAGACCCTGTCCGCGCCCGCCTGCCCGAACAGGCCCTGGGGCCGCACGAAGAGCAGGAGCAGGAGAATCAGGAAGGTGAAGGCGTCCTTGTAGGCCGAGGACACGTAGCCCGCGCCCAGGGACTCCAGGACCCCGAGGATCAGCCCCCCGGCGGCCGCGCCGAAGGGGTTGCCCATGCCGCCGGTGATGCAGGCGGCGAAGCCCTTCAAGCTGAGCATCACGCCCACGTCGTAGCTGGTCAGCGTCAGCGGCGCGAGGATGGCCCCGCCCACCGCGCCCACGAAGGCCGAGATCATGAACGAGACCAGGACCATGCGGCGCACGTCGATGCCCACCAGATAGGCGGCGCGCACGTCGTGGGAGCAGGCCAGCATGCCCTTGCCCCAGATGGTGGCCGAGAAGAAGAACTTCAGCGCCGCCAACAGCGCCAGGGTGATGGCCAGGACCCAGAGGGTCTGGGGCATCATGGCCGCGCCCGCCACGCGGATGGGGGCCATGCCCGAGAAGTGCGGCAGGGCGAAGGTGTCCTTGCCCCAGGCCAGCATGGCCAGGCCGCGCAGGAGGATGGACACGCCGATGGTGATGATGATCAGCTGGATCACGCCCGCGTTCTTCACCGGGCGGATGGTGAAGCGCTCCACCAGGCCCCCGGCCACCGTGGCCGCGACCACGGCCAGGAGCACGGCCAGGGGCAGGGGCAGGCCCAGCGCCTTCAGGAAATAGACGCTGAGCATGCCCCCGAGCATGACGAACTCGCCCTGGGCGAAGTTGATAACGCCCGTGGTGTTGAAGATGATGGTGAAACCCAGCGCGGTCAGGCCGTAGGTGCTGCCCACGGTCAGGCCCGAGACCAGGTATTGCAGAAGGCTGGCCCAGTCCATGCGCTACTCCAGGACCTTCCAGTCCTGGTTCTCGATGCGCACCATGACGAAGGCGCTCTCGTCCACGCCGTTGTGGTCCGTGGGCGAGAAGGAATACACGGCCGTGGCGCCCACGTAGCCGGTGGTCGCCTCCAGGCTGTCGCGGATGGCCTGGGGCTCGGCGGACCCGGCGGCCTTCATGGCCCCCACCAGGAGCATCAGCCCGTCGTAGGCGTAGCCGCCGAAGGTGGACAGGGGCTTGCCGCAGGCGGCCTTGTAGTCCTTCTCATACTCGGCGAGCACGGGCTTCTGGGGATGGCCGTCGGGGATCTGGGCCACGTCGATCATGCGCCCGGCGGGCAGGAGCAGGCCCTCGCAGGCCTCGCCCGCCAGCTCGATGAACTTGCGCGAGGCCACGC
Source organism: Desulfocurvus sp. DL1XJH-121 (assembly GCF_054819825.1). NCBI lineage: Bacteria > Pseudomonadati > Thermodesulfobacteriota > Desulfovibrionia > Desulfovibrionales > Desulfovibrionaceae > Desulfocurvus > Desulfocurvus sp. DL1XJH-121. The sequence continues at coordinate 18,865 of NZ_JBTVWW010000015.1, read as the reverse complement.
CGTGGCTCATGTACAGGGGCGTGTCCATGCCCAGCTGCACGCGGTTCATGGCCACCACGGCCGGGCCGGGGTTGGTGCCCCAGCAGACGATGGCGTCGGGGCCCAGGCCCTTGATCTTGGTCAGCTGCGCGGTCATGTCCGTGTCCTTGGGCCCGTAGACCTCGTCGGCCACCAGCTCCATGCCCGCGGCGGGCACCAGCTCCCCCAGCACGGCGCGGCCGGACTGGCCGTAGCCGTTGGACACGGTGAGCGCCGCGATCTTGGAGTACCCGGCGGCCTTGGCGTGCTTGAGGATGGCGGCCACGGCCTGGCGGTCGGACTGCGGGGTCTTGAAGACCCAGGGGTTCACGGGCTTGATGATCTTTTCCGAGGCCGAGCAGGACACCAGGGGAATGTGCGCCCTGGGGAACTTGTTCATGATGGCCAGGGTGTTGCCCGAGACCGAGGGGCCCACCACCGCCGCCACGCGGTCCTTCTTGATGAGCTTGTCCGCGGCGAGCACGCATTTGTTCACGTCGGTCTCGTCGTCGTAGACGATCACCTCGATCTGCTTGCCCAGCACGCCGCCGGCGGCGTTGATCTTGTCCTGCAGCATGAGCAGGGTTTCTTTTTCGGGTTCTCCCAGGAACGAGGCCGGGCCGGTCACGGACAGCACCGCGCCGATCTTGATGGTTTCAGCCAGGGCCGGGGCCGCCGCGAGCAGGCACACGGCCAGCAGGGCGAGCACGCTCATGCGTTTCATGATGGTCCCTCCAGGGGAAGATAAATGAAAAACGGGAAGGACGGGCGAAGGGCCGCGCCGTCCGCGCCTTGAGCCGGTGGTGGTCAGCGGCTAAAGCGAAAGATGCCGCCCGTGCCCGCAAGGCCCCGGGCCGGTCGGCCGGGCAGCCCACGGACGGGGGCGGACGGAAGGTCCTTGGCGCGCGGTTCGCGCTGGCTGGGGTGGGCGGCGGCGAAGCCCATGGCGCATCCCGTGCGGGGAGCGCGCAGGGGGGCGGATGCCTGGCAGTTCGTGTCGAACATCTGTCCCTCGAGGGGGTCGGCGCCGGGCGCCGGTACGCTGGTTGCTGGGGCCCGGCCCGCTGGCCGGGGATCGTCCCACTATGAACGCCTATCGGGGATTGGAGTCAAGCATATGGGCTTGATATGTCATCCCGGACCGACAACGGCCGGACAGGCGTCCGTGGTAAGCCTTAATGATAGATTATCGTTCGAAAGTCAAGGAGCCGGGGCCTTGCGCCGCGCCGGGCCCTGGCGCATGGTGGAATTCGAGGAGGGACCATGAGCGGATGGAGCATCAGGCCCTATGCGGCCGAGGACAGGGAGGGGGTGCTGGCCCTGTGGGAGGCCTGCGGGCTGACCAGGCCCTGGAACGACCCCGGCCGGGACATCGGGCGCAAGGTCGCGGACTCGCCCGGGCTGTTCCTGGTGGCCCTGGACGGGGGCCGGGTGGCGGGCACGTGCATGGCCGGCTACGACGGGCACCGGGGCTGGATCTACTATCTGGGGGTGCTCCCGGACCTGCGGGGCCGGGGCCTGGGCCGGGCCCTGGTGCGCCAGGCCGAGGAGGAGCTTCTGGCCCAGGGCTGCCCCAAGGTGGAGCTCATGGTGCGCGACTCCAACCACCAGGCCGCCGGTTTCTACCTCGGCCTGGGCTACGCGGACGAGCCCGTGCGCGTGCTGTCTAAACGGCTCGTCAGCGACGAAAATTGTCGCGGCGACGAGTAGCCGTCGCGGCGAGGCTAGCCCTCGCGCATGGCCTTGTAGGCGTTGATCAGCCCGTTGGTGGAGCTGTCGTGGCCCGCGGCCTGGGCATCGCCCGCGAGTTCCGGCCGGATGGCCTTGGCCAGCTGCTTGCCCAGCTCCACGCCCCACTGGTCGAAGGAGTTCACGTTCCAGACCGTGCCCTGGACGAGGATCTTGTGCTCGTACAGGGCTATGAGCATGCCCAGGGCGTGCGGGGTCAGCCGCTTGTAGAGGATGGAGTTGGAGGGCCGGTTGCCCATGAAGGAGCGGTGGGCCAACAGCCGCTGCACGTCCTCGTCGGGCAGCCCGGCGGCCCGCATCTCGGCCTCGGCCTCCTCCGGGGTCTTGCCGCGCATCAGCGCCTCGGTCTGGGCCAGGAAGTTGGATACGAGGACCTCGTGGTGCTCCCCCAGGGGGCTGAGCGCCTGGGCCGGGGCCAGGAAGTCGCAGGGCACGAGCTTGGTGCCCTGGTGCAGGAGCTGGAAAAAGGCGTGCTGGCCGTTGGTGCCGGGCTCGCCCCAGATCACCGGCCCGGTGCCGTAGTCCACCATCTGCCCGTCCAGGGTGGCGGACTTGCCGTTGGACTCCATGTCCCCCTGCTGCAGATAGGCCGGGAAGCGCGCCAGGTACTGGTCGTAGGGCAGCACCGCGTGGGTGCCGCAGGAGAAGAAGTTGTTGTACCAGACCCCGAGCATGGCCAGGATCACGGGCATGTTCCGCTCCAGGGGCGCGCTGCGGAAATGCTCGTCCATGACCTGGCCCCCGGCCAGGAGCTCCTCGAAGCGGTCCATGCCCACTGCCAGGGCGATGGACAAGCCGATGGCCGACCACAGGGAGTAGCGGCCGCCCACCCAGTCCCAGAATTCGAACATGTTCTCGGGGTCGATGCCGAATTCGGCCACGGCCGGGCCGTTGGTGGACAGGGCCGCGAAATGCGCGGCCACGCGGGCCTCGTCCTTGGCGGCGGCCAGGAACCAGGCCTTGGCGCTGGCCGCGTTCATCATGGTTTCCTGGGTGGTGAAGGACTTGGAGGCCACGATGAACAGGGTGGTCTCGGGGGCCAGGCGGCGCAGGGTCTCGGTCATGTGCGCGCCGTCCACGTTGGACACGAAGTGCGCACGCGGGCCGTCCGCGTAGTGGGCCAGCGCCGCGCAGACCATCTGCGGCCCCAGGTCCGAGCCGCCGATGCCGATGTTGACCACGTCGGTCACGGCCCTGCCCGTGTAGCCCTTCCAGGCCCCCGAGCGCACGGCCTCGGAAAAGGCCCGCATCTTCGCCAACACGGCGCGCACCCCGGGCATCACGTCCCGGCCGTCCATCAAAACGGGCCGGTCCGTGCGGTTCCTGAGGGCCGTGTGCAGCGCGGCGCGGCCCTCGGTGGCGTTGATCCGCTCCCCCGCGAACATGGCGTCCCTGCGTTCGGGCACCCGGCAGAACCGGGCCAGGTCCATGAGCAGCTCCATGGTCCGGCGGGTGACGCGGTTCTTGGAATAGTCCAGGAGCAGGTCGCCCAGGCGCAGGGAAAAGTCCTCGAACCGCCCGGGGTCCTCGTCGAACAGCTCGCGCATGTGCAGGCCCTGGACCTGCAGGTAATGGTCGGCGAGGGCCTTCCACTGGGCGCTGGCGGTGCGTTCGGACATGGTCTCTCCTCCTGGTCGCGAAAAAATGGACCTTAGTACAGGAGGATAGGATGGACGAATCACCACCCGCTGTCAACGCGGCGCGCCCGGCAAGCGCCGGGCCAGCCCGGGGTCAGTACATCAGCCCGGGCAGGCAAAGCACGATCTGCGGGAACAGGAACAGCAGGGCGATGCCCGCCACGATGGCCGCCATGAAGGGCATCACGCCCTTGAAGATGGACTCCAGGGTCACGCCCGGGGCGTAGTTCTGGGCCGCGCCGTAGACCACGTAGACGTTGATGCCCACGGGCGGGGTGATGACGCCCATCTGCGTGACCAGCACGATGATGACCCCGAACCAGATGGGGTCGTAGCCCAGGTTCGTGACCACGGGATAGAACACCGGGATGGTCAGCATGATCAGCGCCAGGGCGTCCATGAAGCAGCCGCCCAGGAAGTAGATGAGCACGATGACGGACATCACCGCGAAGGACGGCAGGTCCAGGGAAGCCACCCAGGCGGCCACGTTGAAGGGGATGCGCGTCACGGCCAGGAACTTGCCGAAGACCACGGCCCCGGCCACCAGGAAGAGCACCATGGCCGAGGTGCGCAGGGTCTCGTACAGGGAGTTCTTCAGCGCCGCCCAGCTCAGGCTGCCCTTGACCAGGCCCAGGGCCATGATGCCCAGGACGCCGATGGACGCCGCCTCCGTGGGCGTGAACAGGCCGCAGAACATGCCCCCGATGACCAGCACGAACACGAACAGCGTGTCCAGGAGCCCCAGGAGGGACTTGAGCCGGGCGGCGGCACAGAAGCGCTCGCCCGCGGGGCCCAGGCCCGGGGTGCGGGCGCACTGGATGGCGATGGCCGCGATGAACAGCACCGTGAGCAGGATGGCGGGCAGGATGCCGGCCACGAACAGCGCGCCGATGGACTGCTCCGTGAGCACGCCGTAGACGATGAGCACCACGCTGGGGGGCATGATCATGCCCATGCTGCCGCCCGAGGCCACGCTGCCCGTGGCCAGGGAGTCCGCGTAGCCGTAGCGCTTCATCTCCGGGATGCCCACGGTGGCCATGGTGGCGGCCGTGGCCGGGGAGGAGCCGCACACCGCGCCGAAGGCCGTGCACGCGCTCACCGTGGCCATGGCCAGGCCGCCCTGCACGTGGCCCAGGAAATGGTAGGCCGTGCGGTACAGCCTGCGGCTGATGCCCGTGTTGAAGGCCAGCTGGCCCATGAGGATGAACAGCGGGATGGTGGACAGGCTGTAGGAGGAGAACGCGTCGTAGATGTTGCGCGACAGGAGGTTCATGCCGCCCTTCATGGACGTGAGCAGGGAGAACCCCGCGAAGCCCACCAGGATCATCACGTGGGCCACGGGCATGCGCGTCATGAACAGGAGGATCATCAACGCGGTGCCGAGAAGGCCGATGAACGTCGGGTCCATGGATCAGATTCCGTCCTTGGAGAAGAGGGTCAGCACGTCGCGGAGGATGCGCACGGAGAACACGGCGAAGCCGAAGGCCAGGGCGTAGACCACGAAGTATTCGGGCAGCTCCAGGTTCATGGACACCTCGCCCGAGCGCTTGAGGGTGCCCGCGTAGAGGGTCATGCGCCAGGTCACCAGGCAGAACAAGGCGCAGGCCGCTAGGTCCGTGCCCAGGGCCAGGCGGTTGCGCACGCGCCGCGACAGGCGGCGGGTGACGATCTCCACGCCGATGTGCACGCGCTGGACGTGGGCGTAGGGCAGGGACAGGCCCAGCGCCAGGGTGGCCAGGATGGTCACGATCTCCTCGGAGCCGAACAGCGGCGTGTTCCAGGCCGCGCGGCCCAGCACGTCGCAGCCCGTGACCAGGGCCATGCCCAGCAGGCAGGCCGCGGCCAGGGCGGTCATGAGTTTTTCCAGTCTGTCGAGCATGCGCATGGGTGGTGGCCGTCTTTGTGTGCGGGGGGCCGGCGCGGCCCCCCGCCTGTGGGTTCTGTTCGGGTTATTCGGCCTTCATGGCCTGGTGCATGAAGTCCAGCACGGCCTGTCCGTCCAGATCCTTGGCCTTCACGTCGGCGGCGTACTGGTCCATGAGGGGGGCGGCCGCGGCCTGCCAGCGGGCCTGCTCGGCCTCGGACAGGGGGATGACCTCGCCGCCCTTGGACTTGAAGAATTCCATGCCCACCCCGTCGCTCTCGTCCCAGGCCCGGGCGTGCTTGTCCGCCCATTCGGCGCTCATGGCCGTGATGGCGGCCTGGGCGTCGGGGGGGATCTCGGCCCAGCGGTCCTTGTTCATGACCACGAAGAAGGTGGTGGTGTAGCCCACGCACTGGGTCTGGGTCATGTAGTCCACGACCTCGCCCATCTTCCAGCCCTTGTTGGTCTCGATGGGGTACATGCCGCCGTCCACCACGCCCTTCTGGATGGCCTGGTAGGAGTCGGGCATGGACATGGCCACGGGCGTGCCGCCCAGGATCTTGACCAGGGCCGCGGAGTTGCCCGTGGCGCGGAACTTCATGCCCCGCATGTCCTCCAGCTTGCGCACGGCCTTGCCCGCGGAGTGCAGGACCCCGGGGCCGTGGGCGTGGAAGTAGAGCACGTGGACGTCGTCCAGTTCCTTGGGCTTGAACGTGGCGTAGACCGCGTTGGCCACGTGGGTGGCCTGGACGCCGCTCTTGTAGCCCATGGGCAGGTCCACGGCGGCCATGAGCGGGAAGCGGCCCCGGGAATAGGCCAGGGCCGAGAGGCCGATGTCCGAGAGGCCCTCCACCACGCCGTCGTAGCACTGGGGCGCCTTGGTCAGGGTGTTGCCCGGGAAGTAGTCGACCTTGACCGCGCCGTGGGTGCGCTTTTCCACCTCCGCGCACCAGGCCTCGGCCAGCTTGGACTGCACGTGGGTGGGCGGGAAGAAGTTGGAGTAGGTCAGGGTCACGTCCGCCGCGGGCGAAGCCGCGGGCAGGGCGGCCAGCAGGGCGCAGGCGGCCAGCAGGGAGCACAGGGCCTTTTTCATGAAATGTTCCTCCGTTTGCGGCGTATGGCCTATCGGCCGGTTTTCGCGAGCCCGCGTTCCAGGGCCAGGGTCAGGGCCGCCCGGCGCACGTCGGCGGTGTCCAGCGTGGCGGTGGCCAGGGCGCGGTGGATGAGAAAGCCCTCGAACAGGGCCGTGTTCAGGGCCCCAATCTTGGCCGGGGAAAAATCCGTGTCCACGTGCTTCTCCACCAGGCCGGCGAAAATCTCGTTGGACAGCCGGTACACGCCCTGGTTCAGGCGCTGCCTGATTTCCGGGTCGCGTGCCGCGTGCACCGTGAATTCCAGGAACACGATGGACCAGTCGAGGTCGTCCAGGATCGTCTCCAGGAAGTCCCAGATCACGTTCATGGCCTGTTCCAGGTTCTCGGCCTCTCGGATGCGGCGGTCCCGCACCTCGCGGTAGGCCGCGAACTTGCGCTCCAGGATCTTCAGGAACAGGTCGTCCTTGCTGGTCCAGTGGCGGTAGAAGCTGCCCTTGGCGTAGCCAGCGTCGCGGGTGATGTCCGTGATGGACGTCTGGACGTAGCCCCGCTCCCCGAACAGGCGCACGGCCGAGGCCATGATCTCTTCCATGGTCTGCCGGGATTTTTCCTGTTGTCTCGTGCTCATGCGCCGTCTCCGCCGGGGTGAATGACCGCTGGTCAAAAAATGACCGGCGGTCACAGAGAGATGATCGATTATCCGGAAATGGTGCGGGTGTCAAGGCGCGGAGAGGCGGGCCGTGAAGAAAGTCGCCGGGCTAGGCCTGGGCCCCGGGGAAGACCCCGCAGGGGCGGCCGGAATGTTCGATGGGCAAGAGGATGGTGAAAGTCGCGCCCTGGCCGGGCTTGGAATGGACCAGGATGCTGCCGCCGTGGTGCACGGTGATGATGAAATAGGCGCTGGACAGCCCCAGCCCGGTGCCTTTGCCGGGCTCCCGGGTGGTGAAGAAGGGCTCGAAGACCTGGCGGCCGGTTTCCTCGTCCATGCCCGGGCCGTTGTCCTCGATGACCAGCACGGCGTAGTCGTCCTCCCTGCGCGTGCGCAAGGTGATGCGCGGGTGCTCGGTCCCGGCCTGGGTCATGGCCTGGGCCGCGTTGGTCACGATGTTCAGGACCACCTGCTGGATCTCGGTTTCCGTGCACGAGATTTCGGGCAGGGTGAGGTCGAAGTCGCGCACGATGTCGACGTCCCTGAATCCGTAGAGCTTCTTCAGGTCGTAGTCGGAATAGGCCAGGTCCAGGGCCGCGTTGACCAGATCGTCCAAGCGGTGCCAGGCGATCCTGGATTCGCTCTTGCGCGTGAAGTTCAGCATCCGGGAGACGATCTCGGCCGCGCGCGCCCCCATCTCGCGGATGCCGTCCATGGTGTCGCGGATGCGCCGCTTGTGCAGGTAGCGGTTCATGGCCTCCAGGTCGCAGCCCACTTCCATGGCGGCCTTCTGGTTGGCCGGGAAGTTCGGGTCCAGGCGGCGCTCCATGTTCTGCACGCCCTGCAGGATGCCGCCCAGGGGGTTGTTGATCTCGTGGGCCATGCCGGCGGCCAGCCCGCCCACGGACTGCATCTTCTCGGACTGCACCAGGATCTCCTGGGTCTGGATGCGCTGGGTCACGTCCCTGAACAGGCCCTCCACGCCCGAGGGCTGTCCGGTCTTTTCGTCCAGGATCAGGCGGGAGTTGACTTCCAGGTCCACGGGCGTGCCGTCCCTGCGGACCATGGTGCAGTGGTAGCCCTCGTAGCTGCCGTTCTTGATGATGCTGTTCAGGAATTCGTTGCGTTCGTCGGGGTGCTGGTAGAGGTCGGCCACGTTCAGGCGGGCGATGTCCTCGTCCGGGGCGATCTGCAGGATGCGCCGGGCCGAGGGGCTGAGGAGCAGGAGTCTGCCCTGTATGTCCGCCCGGTAGTAGCCGTCGGTGATGTTCTCGAAGATGCTGCGGTAGCGCGATTCGCTGTTCCTCAGGGCGTCCAGGGCCTTAATGCGCTCCTCGGTCATGCGGTTGGCGGCCTGGGCCAGGTGTTCGAATTCCTCGAAGATCAGCTTGTCCGTGTCGATGGGCGCGGCCTCCTCGGCGGCCCGGGAGAAGAATTCGCCGAAGATGCGGAAATCGCGCTTCACCCCCGCCGTGGCCAGGCGCAGGCCCATGTAGGTGGCGGCGATGAAGCAGAGCAGCGCGGCGCAGACGGTCAGGATGATGTTCCGGGTGCGCCTTTTGAAATCCTTTTCCACCTGGGCCAGGATGTCCTGGATCTCCGATGTCTCGAATCCGCAACCAACGAACCAGTTCCAGCCTTCTATGCCCTTGACGAAGCTGATTTTTTCCTGCGGGTGCGACCCGTGCACCGCAGGCCTGTCGTAGGTCACGAAGCCGCCTCCGGCGCGGGCGACGTCCAGGGCCTTCATGAAGGAGGCGCGCCGTAGCGGGGCGCTGGACTGCAGGAGGTTCTCGCCCATGAACGGGCCCACCAGGGCCGTGCCGTCGTAGCGGTAGGCGAAGAGGTAGCCCGCGTCGGTGTAGTCCCTGGAGTTCAGCCAGCGCAGGATCTTGTTCTGGATCATGGTGGTGACGTCTTCCAGGTACAGGCCCGCGCCGATGGTCCAGCCCAGGGAGGGGAAGCGTTCGATGTAGGCGAGCTTTTCGTGATCCTCTCCCGGCGCGTCGGGCTTGACCCATTTGTAGCGGATGAAGCCCTCGCCCTTGCCCCGGGCTACCTCGCTGAATCTCCGGAATACGGGGCGATTTTTGTAGCCGTGGTCGGAGGTGATCTTGTCCACGTACGGGTGCAGTATCGGGTTGCCCTGCAAGTCGTTGATGAAGAAGTAGCCGTTTCCGTTGGCGAAGCGCACGGCGGCGAGGGCGGTTTTGAGGCGGCTCGCGGCCTCGTCCCTGCTGAGGCCCTGGGCGAGATGGGCCTGGGCGATGTCCCTGGCCTTGGAGACTTCTTCGCGCAGGATGTGCCGGGCCTCGGTCATGTCCCGGGTCTGTTCGAACTGGATGTAGTCGGCGATTTCCGTGCCCCGGGTCTGCAGCATCTGCTTCTTTTCGTTCAGCAACCTGGCGCGCAGGGCCTTGCTGTGTTCCAGGAAATGGAAATAGTCGAAATGCAGCCAGGTCGCCCCGAGTAGGATCAGGAAGCAGACCGCCACTACGGAGGAGCGGGTGAGGTAGGTCTTGGAGATGCTGATTTTGCTCATGCTCGTTCTGCCCGGAAAACGGAACTAGTGAGGGGGCTTCCTTCCCAGAATCACTTTACCCCGCTGCCGAGAGGAAACGCAAGCGCGGATTGTCTTCTTCCGCGGAACGTGTACACGGCAACGATCTGTGCTACAAGAGGACAGCACGACAAAGGAGAGTCCCATGCACATGCGCACCAAGATCATCGCCACCCTGGGCCCGGCCTCCATGGACAAGGCCGTGATGGGGGACATGGTGGACCGCGGGGTCCGCATCTTCCGCCTGAATTTTTCCCATGCCGACGCGGCCTATTTCAAACCCGTGGTGGCCGCCATCCGCGAGCTGGAGGTGGAGAAGGGCATGCCGCTCACGGTCATGGCCGACCTCTGCGGCCCCAAGACCCGCATCGGCGAGGTGCGGGATTCGCCCCTGCAGCTGGAAAAGGGCGCCAGGGCCGTTCTCGGCCCGCCCGCGGCCCGGGGCCAGGCCCCGGCCGACGCGGTGTTCGTGGAGCTGGACGTGCCGGAGCTCCTGGACGGCCTGGCCGTGGGCGACCCGGTGTACCTGTCCGACGGAATGCTCCATTTCACCATCACCCGCGTGGTGGAGCCCGACAGGGTCTATGAGATGCAGGCCCAGAACGGCGGCATCCTGACCTCGCACAAGGGCATCGCCTTTCCGGAAAAGATCCATCCCATGCCCGCGCTCACGGAAAAGGACCGCAAGGACCTAGTGGAGGCCCTGGCCATCGGCGTGGACGCCGTGGCCCTGTCCTTCGTGCAGACCCGCGAGGACATCGACGAGGCCAAGGAGCTCATCCGCCAGGCCGGGCATTGGGTGCCCGTGGTGGCCAAGCTGGAGCGCAAGCGGGCCCTGGACAACATCGAGTCCATCGTGGCCGCGTCCGACGCGGTGATGGTGGCCCGGGGCGACCTGGGCGTGGAATGCTCGCTCATGACCCTGCCCGTGATTCAGAAGCGCATCATCCGCGCCTGCCGCCACCAGCAGAAAGCCGTCATCGTGGCCACGCAGATGATGCTCTCCATGGTCAAGAACCCCGTGCCCACGCGCGCCGAGGCCACGGACGTGGCCAACGCCGTGCTGGACGGGGCCGACTGCGTGATGCTCTCCGAGGAGACGGCCATCGGCAGCTATCCCGTGGAGACCTGCGGGTTCATCCAGGGCATCGCGTCCAACGCGGAGCAGTACTATCTGGAGCGCATGGACGGCCCCTTCCGCCCGAGCAAAGAACGCAACATCGTCAAGTACATGGCCTATTCCGCCTGCCTCATCGCCGAGCACGGCCAGTGCCGGGCCTTGGTCAGCCATTCCACCAGCGGGGCCACGGCCAGGCTCCTGTCCAGCCGCCGTCCGTCCCAGGACATCTACGCCCTGACCCCGGATGAGCGCGTGATCCGCTGGCTGAATTTCTTCTGGGGCGTCATGCCCCGGACTGTGGATGCTCAGGTGGAGAGCCACACCAAGCGGGCCCTGGACTTCGTGCGCGCCTGCGACGATTTCAAGTCCGGGGACAGCGTGGTGGTCACCTCGGGCCGCCCCCTGCCTCCCGGGCAGCCCGTCACGAAGACGAATACCATTCGTCTGTTCTACAAATAAATGTCCTGGTTTCCTGGGCGCTGACGCGTCAGTACCCAGGAAACCAGGGTAATTCCTCTGCGTCCGGCTGGCGCCACTCCCTGTTTTCGCTTTGGCAGTTTCCTCCTGGCTCCCGGTGCGGGTCGTGTTTGTGCGGCGCATGGGCCGTCTTGGGACTAGCCAACGGCATTTTTTTTGGCTATGTCCCAACAAGTTTTGTGAAGATTCCTTTCCGGAATCTTTCTTTTTGCGGGGAAAGTTGCGGGTGCAACTAAGTTGCATGCCACAACGATTGTTATATCAATTAATTTGCAGGAAAGGGGTGAGTGTATGAGAGGGGCGCTACGGTTTGTCTGTGTGCTGGCTTTGGCCGTGGTGGTGCTGGAGGGCGTCGCCCAGGGAGCCGGGTTCGGCATCTATGAATGGGGCGGCCGGGGCAACGCCATGGGCGGGGCCGTGGTGGCCAGCCCCAAGGACGCGTCAACCGCGGCGTTCAACCCCGCCGCGGCCACGGACCTGGAAGGTGTGCATCTGTATGGCGGCCTGAGCGCCATCAATCCCAAGGCCATCCTGGACATGGAGGGCTACAACGACGCCAACGGCAAATCCAATGTCTGGCTGATCCCCCACGCCTACGCCACGGCGCAGATCAACGACCGCTTGTGGCTCACGGGCGCGGTGTTTTCGCGCTACGGCCTGGGCACCGAGTTCGACGAGGAATGGGCGGGGCGCTACAACTGCACCGAGGCCACCATCGAGTCCGTGTCCTTCAGCCCCAACCTGGTCTACAAGATCAATGACCAATGGTCCGTGGCGGCTGGCCCGGAATTTATGTATTTCAAGTTCCTGCAGCGCAAGACTGTGGACGGGAACTTCGTCACCCGCAACGATCCCAGCACCTACAACTACGACATCGACGCCAAGCTCGAGGGCGACAGCATGGGCACGGGCCTGAACCTGTCCGTGTACTACAAGCCCCGGGACTGGCTCACCGCCGGCGTGGTCTACCGCAGCCAGATTAAGCAGCACATCAAGGGCAATGTCTGGTTCCGCAGGCAGGGCACCTTGGCCCCCATGATCGCGGGCGCCTATTCCAAGGACCAGGAGGCCAAGGGCGTGATCATCCTGCCCGACAACGTGACCGTTGGACTGGCCGTGAAGCCCCTGGACAAGCTGACCGTGGAAGGCGACGTGGTCTGGACGCGCTGGAGCACCTACCAGGAACTGCGCATCGACTACGAAGAGCGGCTGGTGCCGGGCGTCGCGGGTTCCGACCATTCCACCACGGTGAAGAACTGGAAGGACACCTTCCGCTATCAGCTGGGCGCGGAATACGAGCTGCTGGACTGGATGGACGTGCGCGTGTCCTACATCTACGACCAGTCCCCCATCCGCGACGACCACGACGACTACATGATCCCCGCCGCGGACAGGCAGCTGTACTCCGTGGGCCTGGGCTTCCATTGGGATAGCTACGTGATCGACCTGGGATACACCTATCTGCAGTCCGAGTCCCGCGACTACAAGGCGGGAGACGCCACCGGCCTGGTCACGGGCAAGGCCCACGACCTGGAGACCCACATCGTGGGCCTCAGCCTGGGCTACAGCTTCTAGCCCGGCGTGAAAGAGCGATACAAAAGGGGCCGCGGCGCATGCCGCGGCCCCTTTTCGTGTTCCGGGTGGGGAGTCAGCTCAAGGCGACGCTTCGTATGGCCCCGGTCAGGTCCGTGACCTTGAAGGGCTTGTGCAGCACCGTGACCCGCCCCCGGGACAGATCGGGCTCCTGGTCCGGCGCGAGGCGATAGCCCCTGAGCACCAGCACGGGCGTGTCCCCGCAGCGCTCCACCAGATGCTCCAGCTCGCGCGCCGGGGCGTCCCAGCAGATGAGCCCCAGGCTGTAGTCCTGGAAGTCGGGTTCACGGGGCGAACGCGGGTGCGCGGGCACGGTCTCCAGGCCGGTGGAGGCCAGGACCTCGGTGAGCACGTCGCGCATGGGCGAGGGCGGGCAGACCAGCAGCGCCTTGCCGTTGCCGGCGCGCCGGGGCGCGGCCAGGGGAGGCGCAGGGGGTTGCGGCCGGGCCTGCGCCGCCTGCGGCTGCGGGTCCAGGTCGGAACGCATGCGCCGCAGGAGGTCCCGCATGGCCTGGACTAGGCGCGAGTGTTGTTCCTGGGAGACGGGCTTGGCCAAGCGATCCAGGCAGCGCGAAAGATGATCCAGCCCGGCCGAGAGCCCGGGCGTGGCTTGGCGCTCCTTGAAGCGGCGCACCGTGGCCTCCACGGACGACGCCTGTTGGCCCGCCTGCTTGAGGCGCATGATGGAGCTGTCCAGGAAGTGCACCGGCGGCACGTCGGGCCTGCGCGGGGTCGCCGCCTGTTCCAGGGCCACGGCGGCCTCGGTCATATCCTGGGCCGCGCGCGTGCGCGGGAAGAGCTCAGCCAGGGGCCGCCGCTGGATGGCGGCCTGGGACATGGCCCTGTCCTCGTGCACGCAGCCCAGGTAGCGGCAGTTGACCTTCAGGTGCCTCCCGGCGGTGGAGCGGATCTTCTCGAAGATCAGCCTAGCCTGGCGTGGGTTGGACGCCCGGTTGACCAGGATGAAGGGGTTCCACCACAGCCCGCTCTGCACCAGAACCTTCAGGAGGGCGTAGGCGTCGGTGATGGACGTGGCGTCGGGCGTGACCACCAGCAGGATGTCGCGCGACGACAGGCAGATGGACGTGACCTGGCTGGTGATGCCCGGCGAGTTGTCCACCAGCAGGTAGTCGTAGGCGTTCAGGGCCTGGAACTGGTCCACAAGCAGGCGCCTGCTCTCGCGGGACAGCTCCGCCAGCCTGGGCACGCCGGAGGCCCCGGACACGAGGTCCACCCCCGGCCCCACGTTCACCAGCGCCTCACCAAGGGGCGTGCCGTTGAAGAGCACGTCCTCCAGGGTCTTGCCAGGCTCCACGCCCAGCAGGATGTCCACGTTGGACAGGCCGAGGTCCGCGTCCAGGATGCAGACCTTGTTGCCCGCCCGGGCCAGGGCGAAGGCCAGGTTCACGGTGACGCTGGTCTTGCCCACGCCGCCCTTGCCGCTGGCCACGGAGACAACGCGGGTGGGGGGCGCTTCGGGGCTCAGGGGCACGATCTTCATGCGCCGTCCTCCTTCTCCAGGAGGGCCAGGGCGATGTCCTCCATGAGCGCGTCCAGGGAAAAGGGCTTGCGAACGCATTTGAACGCACCGAGCTTGAAGGCCTGCTCCACCTCCTGGGGCCCGGCCATGCCCGTGAGCACGATGACGGGCATGTCGGGCGCGTGCTTCCTGGCCTCGGCCAGCAGGGACAGCCCGCTGCGCAGGGGCATGCGGATGTCCAGGAGCAGCAGGCGGTAGGCCCCGGCCTTCAGGCGCTTGAGGCCTTGTTCCCCGTCGGCGGCGGTTTCCACGCGGTAGCCCCGGGTCTCCAGGGATTCGCGCAGGATTTCGCGGATGGGCTTCTCGTCGTCCACCACCAGGATGGTGTCGCGCGCGCGGCGCTTCTTCGCCTCGGCGGAGCGCGCCGGAGCCGTCGGGGGCGTGAAGGGCAGCACCACGCTCACGTCCGTGCCCTCGCCCACGCGGGAGCGGAAGCGGATGTCCCCGCCGTGGTTCTGCACGATGCCGTAGGACGTGGACAGGCCCAGGCCCGTGCCCTTGCCCTCCTCCTTGGTGGTGAAGAAGGGGTCGAAGATTTTGTTCAGGTTCTCGGCCTCGATGCCCACGCCGTTGTCCGAGACCGTGAGCACCGCGTTCCCGCCCTGGGCCTCGGTGCGCAGGGTGACGCGTCCGCCCCCCTCGGGATGGGCCTCGTCCACGGCGTGCTCCGCGTTGATGAGCAGGTTCAGGACCACCTGCTCCAGCTGGTTGCCGTCGCCCAGGACCTCGGGCAGGTCCGGGGCCAGGTCGATCTTGACCTCCACGTTCCTGCGCCGGAGTTCCCCGCGGATCAGCTCCAGGGCCCTGCGGCCCACGTCGGACAGGGAGATGCCCGCCATGCTGGGCGGGGCCGGGCGCGCGAAGTCCATGAGGTTGGTCAGGATGGAGGTGATGCGTTCGATCTGGCTCATCATCTGGCCGAAGGACTTCTTCTTGCCCGGGTCGTTTTCCTGCTGCTCCAGAAGTTGGGTGCGGGCGTAGATGATGGCCAGCGGGTTGTTGATCTCGTGGGCCGCACCGGCTGCCAGCTGGCCCACGGCGGCCAGGCGCTCGGTCTGCAAAAGCTTGTGGTTCATGCGCCGGATCTTGCGCAGGGCCTCTGCCAGGCGGTCGGCGCGCTCCTCCAGCCGGTCGTGCAGTTCCAGGCGGTGGATGGAGGCGGCGGTGAGCCCGGCCAGCTGGGACAGAGCGAGCTCGGCTTCGGCCTCCAGGGGCCTTACGGGGACCACGGCCAGCTCGCCCATGAATCCGTCCTCGGCCATCAGCGGCAGGGTCAGCCAGGGCGGGGCGGGCACAGGCCGGATCCCGTCCCGGTCCAGGGGCGCGTCCGCAGGGATGCGCGTCAGATAGTGGGCCAAGAGCCCGTAGAGCCCCTCGGGCAGGTCCCGGGCCTCGGATTCGGGCACGGGCTGCAGATCCTTGTCCAGGGCCAGGATCACGGAGCGCGGCACCCCGGCCTCGGAATACAGGCCCGTCAGGGAGCTGGCCGCCGTGTCCACGCGCCAGCACACGGCCCGCGCCGGGGCCAGGCCGGACTCCACGGCGCGCAGGGCGGCGGTCAGGGCCTGGTCCGCGTCCTCGGCCAGAGTCAGGCCCGGGCCCGCCTCGGCGATGGCCGCCAGCAGCCTGTTGCCCTTGGCCAGCCGGTCCTCGCGCCGGGCCAGGGCCCCGTTGATGTCCGAAAGCTTGGTGTTGGCCCGTTGCAGGGCCTGGAAATAGAATAGGGCCGCGTCCTGGTCGTCCAGGTTGAAGACCTCGGCGCGGCGGGCGAAGCCCTCGCCCAGGCGCGTGGCCACGTCGTCCATCTGGTCCTGGCCGAGGCCCAGGAATTCGATCAGGTCCTGGCGGTTTTCCGGGCTGGATGGCGCGGAATCAAGCATCACGTCATGGGCCAGGATGTCCGCCAGCCCCACCACGGCGGCGAGCCTGCCGTTGTCGCCCAGCCCGGCCAGGGCCTCCGCCGGGTGGTGGTGCAGCCAGGCCGCGTCCGTGAGCTGGTCGGGCATGCCCCACGAGCCCAGCAGCCATTTGCCCACCTGGGTGTGCTCCACGCCCACGGCCCCGGGTTCGGCGGCCAGCAGCGCCGGGCCGTTGTCCGCCGCGGCGCGCACCAGGGGCTCGTAGCCTTCGGGCAGGGCCGAGAGCAGCACCAGCTGCCCGCAGTCGTGGATCATGCCCGCAGCGAAGGCCATGG
The DNA here is from genome assembly GCF_054819825.1 of Desulfocurvus sp. DL1XJH-121. NCBI lineage: Bacteria > Pseudomonadati > Thermodesulfobacteriota > Desulfovibrionia > Desulfovibrionales > Desulfovibrionaceae > Desulfocurvus > Desulfocurvus sp. DL1XJH-121. The sequence goes on along the minus strand of NZ_JBTVWW010000015.1, from coordinate 2,370 downwards.
GCCCCCTGCCGGGCAGCACATGGTCGGCCAGAAGCCCTGCGGCCACGGCGCAGGCCAGGGTGTGTTTCCAGACGTGGGTCAGCAGCGGGTCCCCGCCCAGGGGGGCGCGGTACAGGCTCTCGCGGACAATCACGGAAAGGATGGAGGCGCGTAGGGTGTCGAAGCCCAGGGTGGCGATGGCCTGTTCCACGGAGACCACCTTGCCCCTGTGGCCGTAGGCTGCGGTGTTGGCCATGCGCAGGACCTTGAGGGTCAGGGCCTGGTCCGATTCCACGAACTGTGAGAGGGAGGAAAAGTCCGGGCTGTCTTCCAGGACGCTGTTGAGGATCTTGGCCGCCACCGAGGGGGGAGCGGGAAGCTCCTTGATGCGCCTGGCGATGGCCCTGATATGGGGGGCGTCCGAGGAGAGGGCTTCGCTGTGCATGGCGCCTTCCTTTGCGTCTGCGGTCGGCCCCGGCGGACCTCGCGGGGCATTCCGGATGGAATATGAGATTTCATGGCAAAAGGCAAAGGCGCTGGTTCGTAAATCTTCTTGATATTTTCTAGAGAATTGGGAAGGAATTGTGGAGCGTCCGGGTCCGGATTCTGGACATGCCCGGTCTAGTAGGCTAGTTTTTCCCCCGTTTGGCGGCGTTTGGATACGGAAACCGCTGGAATTCCCATCGACTGAAGGATGCGTACAGAGGCATGGTCGAGCGCACCGTCCTGCTCGTGGACGACGAGCCCGAACTGTTGGAAGTCAACCGTGAGACCCTCGAGAGCTGCGGCCACCGCGTGCTCACGGCGGGCAACGGCCTGGACGCCCTGGAAGTTCTTTCGAGCCACCCCGTGGATCTGGTGGTCACGGACCTGCGCATGCCCAGGCTGGACGGGCGGCAGCTCCTGGCCAGGATGCGCGAGCGCGGCCAGGATGCCGACGTGATCTTCCTCACGGGCTACGGCACGGTGGAAAGCGCCGTGGAGTGCATCCGCCTGGGCGCCGCCGACTATCTGCTCAAGCCCTTCGACATCCGAGAATTCTTGACCAAGGTGGACAAGGTCCTGGAGGAGCGCGGCCTGCGTCAGCGGGACAAGAAGCATTCCGAGTCCGACGGCGTCGGCGAGCTGGACCGGCTGCTGAATCTCGGCACGGCCCTGCGCGAACAGCGCGACGTCAAATCCCTGGTCAAGGAATTCCTGCTTCAGATCCGCGAAACCTTCGAGCCCGACGGCATGGCCCTGTTCCTCAAGGGGCGCCTGGGCCCGGACCTGGACCGCAACGTGGTCTGGGGCCCGCTCATGCGCCAGTGCCCGCGCGCGCTACGCTGGTTCGAGGCCGTATCCGGGCGGCTCATGGAGTCCGGTTCGCCCAGGCTGTTCGAGTCCCTGGCCGTGGACACGGGCGCGGGCAAGCAGGCCGTCTCGGCCATGGTCTGTCCGCTGTCCCAGGGCTCGGACCCCCTGGGCGCGGTGGTGGTGGCCCGCTCCAAAGCCCGGGCCTATTCCATGCCCAGCCTGCAGATGCTCTCGGTTTTCGCCGGGCAGGCGGCCACGGCCATGGAGAGCCTGTCCTTCCGCTGCCGCCTCAACGACATGAACCTGGAGGTCATCACCTCCCATGTCTGCTCGGTGGAGGCCAAGGATATCTACACCCGGGGGCACTCCGAGCGCGTGGGCGCGTTCTCCGCGCAGCTGGGCGAGGAAATGGGCCTGCCCAAGCGCGAGGTGGAGCTGTTGTCCTTCGCGGGCATCCTGCACGACGTGGGCAAGATCGGCATCCCCGACAGCATCCTCAACAAGCCCGACAGGCTCAGCGAGGGCGAGATGGCGGTCATGCGCCAGCACCCGGTCATGGGCCGCGACATCCTGTCCAGCGTGCACACCCTGAAGGACGTCCTGCCCATGGTCTACCACCACCACGAGCGCGTGGACGGCCGGGGCTATCCCGACGGCCTGGCCGGGGACTCCATCCCCTTTTTGGCGCGCATCGTGAGCGTGGCCGACGGGTACGAGGCCATGACGTCGGATCGCGCCTACCAGCAGGCGCGCTTTCCGGAGGAGGCCCTGCGTATCCTGTCCGCCGGCGCGGGCGGCCAGTGGGACGAGAACGTGGTCCGGGCCTGGTGCCGGTTGCATGAGCGGGGCAAGGTAGCGGTGTAGTTGGGGGATTTTTTTGGGAAGAGGCGGGCTGGAGAGGATCCGGGCCGCCTTTTTTGGTGCCGCTGACTCCCTTGTTTTTTGTCGTGGCGCAAAACCAATTGTGCCCTCCCTCCCGCCCACCGCGTTCCCTCGCGGGTAGGGCGTTGGTTTGTCAGGAATGAGGGAAGAGGTGACGCGGCCGCGCCCCGGGCGGGTACGGGGGGCTTCGCTTCGAGGGTTACCACCCAGGTC
>NZ_JBTVWW010000151.1:0-252 GCF_054819825.1 Desulfocurvus sp. DL1XJH-121 | reverse complement strand
ATCAAGGCCTCCGGCCTGGGTCGCGAAGGTTCGAAGTACGGCATCGAGGACTACCTCGAAGTCAAATACCTCTGCCTCGGCGGTATCTGATCCGTTTTTTCCGTGGGCGCGAGGTGGCAGGCAAGAGCTGACAGCCACCTTCGCGTCGGCGTTTTCCGGTGGTAGCACCGGACAACCCGTCCGGCGGGCCGCAAGTGCCGCGACAGTCGATCATCGTATGCTGTCGTGTGTGGCTTCTCCCCGCTTTCATCC
>NZ_JBTVWW010000150.1:0-253 GCF_054819825.1 Desulfocurvus sp. DL1XJH-121 | reverse complement strand
GCTGTCTTCGCCCCAGAAATTGAGGAAATACTGCTGCATATCGTGGATCAGCAGCGCGGCGCGCTGCGGTTCTACCTGCCAGGTGACTTTATTTTGCGGCAGTTCGTCCGCCGTCGGCAGCGCGTAATCATTAAGTTTTGGAATGGCCATCAATTAATCTCCCTGAGCCTGAGTCTGTAGTTGCGCGTCGAGCTGCTGGCGCAGCCGTTTTTTGTCCACTTTGCCGACCGGAGTCAGCGGCAGGCTGTCCACC
>NZ_JBTVWW010000149.1:0-253 GCF_054819825.1 Desulfocurvus sp. DL1XJH-121 | reverse complement strand
CTGTAGAAGTTGCTCCGAACGGGGTTGTAGTGCGCCCCGCCCAATGATCTTTCGAGGTCGGGCCCGGCCACTGCAGCCATACGGTAGAGGTGTCACCACCAAGGTGAGTCCGCTGCCGGGCCCATGGAAGCGGGTCAGTATCGGATGACTGCCGACAAATCCACAGTGTTCACGGGGTCCTCGACGGCTAGTGAGCGGTGGTGTTCTGCGGTTTGCGATGCGCGACACACCCGAGCGCGTGGGTCGGAGGGGA
>NZ_JBTVWW010000148.1:0-253 GCF_054819825.1 Desulfocurvus sp. DL1XJH-121 | reverse complement strand
CTTATAACAATACATTCCGCGACATCACGCTAACGAGTACGGAGATAGCCCGTGAATGACACGACATCGCATTCTTTAGCGGTTAAAACACCGCTTTCCAAACTTTACCTCGCTCTATTTTCCGCGCCGCTGTTGATGCTGGCGCCCGCCGATATCGCTCGCGCAGACGATGCCATTTTTGACGGCGACTCAAAAATTACCGAATCATTGGCCTACACCGGGGACGTTTACGTCGGCCGTAACCAAAGCGGCA
>NZ_JBTVWW010000147.1:0-254 GCF_054819825.1 Desulfocurvus sp. DL1XJH-121 | reverse complement strand
CTTTTGGTGCACCAGTCAAGATGCTGGGCCGCAAGTTTTATGCTATTGGCAACCAAAGTTACCTGCTCGCTGATCACTTTAAGCGGTCAAAGACAAAGGTAGACGTCAGTTCTAAAGCTCCAATCGACAAGCAGAAAAAGCGGCTTATGCACAGCAGCTATATATATAATTCCGCAGGTCACCGCCGCAATGGCTTTATCTTGGCACCCGGTTCGCGTGTGCAGATTAGTAAAAAAATCAATTCCGTGGTTGGC
>NZ_JBTVWW010000146.1:0-254 GCF_054819825.1 Desulfocurvus sp. DL1XJH-121 | reverse complement strand
ATGGATTCACCCGGGCTCCCTTCGTGACCACCTCTGCATTTTCCAGCCTCGCGCTGTCGGCCGACCTGCTGGCCAACCTCGACTCTCTCGGCTATCGCGAGATGACGCCGATCCAGGCCGCCGCCCTCCCGGCGATCCTCAAGGGCCGCGACCTGATCGCCCAGGCCAAGACCGGCAGCGGCAAGACCGCCGCCTTCGGCATCGGTCTGCTGAGCCCGCTGAATCCGCGCTACTTCGGCTGCCAGGCGCTGGTG
>NZ_JBTVWW010000145.1:0-254 GCF_054819825.1 Desulfocurvus sp. DL1XJH-121 | reverse complement strand
AGCATGATTTTTTTCATCGTTGAATTCCCTTAACTGCCCCGGCGGCGAGGCCGGGGAACGCATCAGAAGATGGTGAATGGCGCGATGACCATGAACTTGACGTCTTTCTCGTCCTGGAAGATGTTGCCGTAACCGCCGCCCCAGCTCGGAATGTTGGTGTGATTGTCATACTGGGTGTAATGCAGCTTGAGCAGCGTGCCCTTGGCTCGCCCTTCCTGGATGGTGTACATCGCGTCCAGACTCCAGGCGCTCTC
>NZ_JBTVWW010000144.1:0-254 GCF_054819825.1 Desulfocurvus sp. DL1XJH-121 | reverse complement strand
CGGGTCGCATCTGACATCGATGCACTCGATGGACAATTACTATGTCTCGAAACTGCTGCCGCTGATCGCCGAGGCCGGCGTCGCCGCAATCGCCAATCCCCTGATCAATATCGTGCTGCAGGGCCGCCACGACACCTACCCGAAGCGCCGCGGTCAGACCCGCGTGCCCGAAATGAGGCCATACGGAATCAACGTAGCTTTCGGTCAGGATTGCTGCATGGATCCGTGGTATTCGCTGGGCTCCGCGGACATGC
>NZ_JBTVWW010000143.1:0-255 GCF_054819825.1 Desulfocurvus sp. DL1XJH-121 | reverse complement strand
GTTAAGCCACCAAATCAGCGTTTTATTAAAAATATAAATCAGCAGTTGTAACAAAATAATAGCTGCCGTAAATATAAAGTAATAACGAGTTTCCATCAGCGATTCCTAAATAAAAGTGCGGTCGTTTTCGACCCAGTTTTGAAGTATGGAATAATAAATTTCTCTGTTCCCAAAGGCAAATTTTTTCGCTAAAATGCGACTCGTTTTAGTTAATTTAAGAAGGAAAATCCAATGTTCGGAAAAGGCGGTTTAGGC
>NZ_JBTVWW010000142.1:0-255 GCF_054819825.1 Desulfocurvus sp. DL1XJH-121 | reverse complement strand
CCTAGCGGCCTGAGCGGCGTTGTTAACGGCCGCGATGTTAGCGGACTGAGCCGAGCCTAAGTCTTGGGCGGTGGCTGCATTTACCACACCGGTAATTGCAGTCTCGCCGTCTTGTTCGGCCTTGTCGGCTTCGCCTGTCGTTGTTGCCTTGTTGATATTATCCTTGGCCGTGTTGGCTGCGGTATTGATATCTTTTACCGCTGCGTCCTTATTCGCACTCGGCATATCAGACTTGTTAATCTGATCCTTAGCGGC